>NZ_JAMYPC010000025.1:0-65538 GCF_040320155.1 Mesorhizobium sp. M0771
GACTACTGCTGCCGGCAGTTCGGCGTAGGTGAGGCTGGCGACCGTATCGGCAACGTCTTGTGTCAGCGACATAGGTTCAAACCGCAATGAGGAACGGGAAGTCAAATGCAGCGCCTGCGCATCCTGTCGGGGCCGACAGCTGGTCTGGGCCCACTCAGTGGGAAGGTGGCTATTTCTGAATCCAGGCGTTCCAGCGATCGATCAGCATTGGCTTGTTGGCATTGGTCCACTCGGGGTCCGGGAACCACCATTTTGGAACTGATCTCCTCGGCCGATGGCATGTCGGCATCGCGCCGCATGCACATATGGCGTTAATAAGCGTTGCGTTTCCAGATTCATGAGAACTCCCTTCAATTGTAGAGATATGCCAGCAACGGCAGCCAAAACATCAAGCGGGTAAGGACGCGTGGCTGCGAGTGAAGTGGGCGTAACTTCGAAATAGCCGTTGAAGAGGCTGTAAGCGCCCATCAATTTTTGATCGCACATTTGCCAGAAATGTGATTGCGCATCCTCACAGCGGTGTTCGTATTACGCAAGGGGCGCGTTAACGGCGCCGCGTGTGAAAACGAGGAGCGCTCGTGCCAAATAGATCCGGCAGCTAGTCCGCCTCCTTAGCCGTGACGTTTTGCGGATATCCATGCATGTACAGTGCCAAAAGAAAGTCATGTCAAAACAAACGGTTGCTCTAATACTGCAGTGTCGTAAGTCCGACGTGGTCGGACATACGACAATGCAAACGTGGTTGAATTGCAGCGATCACCCGCGCGGATCTCCGAACGATACTGGCGGTGATTGGTTCAGGCCGCTGCACGGCGATGTCACGTCGTCTGCATATAAACGCGTTGAGACGGTGAGGGCTTTCCGTTCCGCGTTGGCCTGCAGGTGGTAAATACGTGTAGCGAGATCGGAGCGTTTCGAGCGGGGGGCGGGACGAAGAGATTGCGCAAAAGCCGAGACCGCTGCAGTGCTCCTGATGATCGGAAGCCTTGCATCGTCCGCTCCCGTTTTCGCAGCGGCACATGTGCATTCTCCGCCCGGTGTTCGATACCTTGTGCGACCGATGCTCGACGCCCGGCATCACCCTGTCGCCTGCTGCTCCATGTCGGTGATCATGCGCTTCGGCGCGACGCCTTGATTATTCAGCAGCCGCGTCAGCAAGCGCTTGGCCGCCTTGGTGTTGCGGCGGTTCTGGACGATCTCGTCGAGCACATAGCCATTCCTGGTCGACGGTGCGCCACAACCAGTGTCATCCTGGCTTGGCATGATGCGACCGTATCGGCCGCGCTGCTCGCGTCCCGTGGACGCAGCTAAATCAAAATACCGTACTCGATTGTATTGTGCCTTGTGAGCAATCGGATTCGATAAGGTGAATGACATCATCACTCACCCGCAGGATCGCAAAAGCTTGATTTAAAAACATCCTTTTTATTCAGGCTTTAAGATTTGCAGGATCCTTAGACGGGCGGTGAGTATATCATTGACTATCGCGGCCTGGACAGCGGCAGTGTTTCTTGCCTTAAGTGCAGAGATTGCAGCGTCGCGAAATCTCTCGCCGTCGTTGTCCTCAAATCCCCGATTTGCAAGCAGGCCCAGTGTGGGGCCGATTGTCACCCAAAGATTGTCGATGATCGCCAGAAGCCTGGGCGCTTTCGACTGGGCATATAGAGCGAAGTGGAACTTGGCGTTTGCCTCAATCTTCGCCTTGGTGTCGTGAGCCCTCCGATGCGTGCAATAGACCAGATGAAGATGCTCCAACTCGCGAATGAAGGTCGCCGAGGCATTTTCCGCCGCAAGTTCCACTGCCCATCCTTCAAGGTTGACGCGGATCTTCGTGATTTCCTCCAAATCTGACGCCCCCAGGCTTGGGGCGATAATGGTCTTTGGAGCTGGCATTGACAGGATTTTCTCGGACACGAGGCGCGTGATCGCCTCACGGACGGGCGTCACGCTGACCCCCAGCTGAGAGGCTATGGCGCGATGCGTGATCTTCTCGCCGGGCTTATACAAGCCACATCTGAGGCTTTCACGCACCATGCGGTATGCCCTCTCGGACAGGGTCGCCGTCTGTGGATGTTCGCCCAGATCGTTCATTCGTAGGCGCACGCCCGACGTCGCGAATTTGCCGCCATCAACGAGACGCGACTAAAAGGCAGAATTGTTCGCGCATTCACAGCAATGTCCTCGCTCTGACCGGCTTGTAGTCGCTTCGATATTAGCGTGTGGATCGTCGGTCGAAGTCATGGGTCGGATCTCCACATCGCCTCAAGAAATTTCTTGTGCATGTCGACTTCTACCGGATGGCTTGCAACTTCTTCATTGCCAGTATGCGGAGAGTTGCGATGTTGAAGGGCCGCCGAGTTGACCGGTCTGTCATCCTTTTTATGTTTGCTGGTACTTGGCCTACGATCTCAGACACTGCGCGGCCTCGAAGAGATGGCCGAGTAAGGCATTTCGTCGATCGCACCACCATCTTGCGGCGGACGGTTTGCTTCACGCCTTTGTTTCTGGAATGTTTCGATCGGGGGTGTCGCAGTATCACCGGCAGGTGGCCTGTCGACGAAGTCTCTTCCGGGGCGAGTTCTGGCTCGCTGGGCGCCGTGATTTGGCGACGGCGGGGCGCTCCCTCTGGCGAGCGCGGATGGGTTGTGGCAGGCCCGACCACCAAGTCACCGACGGCAGTCGAAGCAATGTCATAGATCGCCCATGGCTGCCGGGAACATTCGCGGATCAGCTCATCGCCTTTGTTGACACGGATCGCCTCAAATCCCGTTGCTACAATATAGGCATATAAGGTGGAAGCAGCCGGCAGGGCAATTGGATGAATAAGAACACGCCTAGGTACCTTGACATAGGGAAGATCGCTACTCGTCAACTCGAGTAGCTCGTGCTTTTTACTCGACAAATATGGCTGTTTTTCTCTGCCTTCTGCTAGGCTCCGTCGCCTGGTTTTGTCATGGCGCATGAGAGATTATACACATTATTTTGTACCTTCTGATGGGCCGCCCATCTGTGTTTTAAAATATCATTTTCGCGGCACGATAAAACCTATAGCGGGTTTGAGAGCGAGCAATTGCGTAAATATTAAGGTGTGTTTTGACTAATGCAGAAACTAGCTGAGCAACTCGTGAAGAAGAGCGCCGATCCGGAGATCCTCAGCCGCACAGAGACACTGATCGCACAGGAGGAGGCGATTGCCAGAAAGAAGCTCGATGCCTACCAGCGGTCTAGCGAGCCTAGTGTCGCGTGAATGCCTTATACGGTAAACGCTCCACCACTTGAGCCGCCACAATGGGCGCGTCATCCACACTGGTGTCCGGCCAGACCCGTGCGCGTTTTTTGGGGAAAGCACCTGGTACGAAATAGGAGAGGCCCGCGGTTGCAACATAGATAGTCGCTGCAACGCCCTCGAAATTCCGATTGAAGTGGAACTGAGACTTCATGACGACAAAGTCCTGCTCGCTGATATTGACGTCGTGGGATTCGAAAATGGCGCGATCAACGACGAATCCTGGCTTTGACGTGGCGATCACAAGGAAACGGTCATCAATCTCGATAAGGGCCGTCTTTCCCATGGAAGCGGATTCGTTGGCAAAACTGGGTCCAATGAGTTTGACATCCCTGTTGTTGAGCATCTTGACCACGCCTTCGACCTCGAAGGGCAGATATAGCGGGGTTACCTTGCCGCCGAGACGCATCTTGATTTTTGCGCCGACGCCGGCGGCATGTGCCTGAGCGACGGTTTCCGGATCATTGACCGTCATCGCGCCCTCGAGCTTCACAGGATGCTTAAGTGCGGCCTGCAGGATCAAGGTGCTGTCGCCCGGCGCGCCGGCCAGCGTCCGGTCACCAAGATCGGCAAGCGCCTTGGTGATGCCGCTCTTGTCCTTCGCAGCGGCATCTAGGGCCTCTCCGATCGTCACGGTTTCATCCTTGAAGCACTCGCGCAGATCCCAGAACTCCTGGGCGTAACCCTCCACGATCGCCTTGGCTTGCCTATATGGCCCGTTGCTCAGTATCACAGCGGCCTGACCCATGTCCGTTAGATCCGCAAAGCGATAGGCGTTGTAGATGCTAAGGTCCACCACTGGCGCTTCCGACTTCTCGAGCGCACGGGCACGTGCGTGCATTTCTTTAAGTGGGCTGAGATGAGTTTCGAGCCTGCCTGGGGCAATCATTCGGGTTTTCGCGAAAGTATAGACCGGGCGCAGACGGCCGTCCAGGACATCCAAAACCAATCTGACGACCTTCTTGCCATTGTCGTAGTAATCGTCATGGGGATTGTTCTTGCAGGCGATGCAGATGTCGGCTGCCTTCAACATCTGCGGCGTGATATTGGCATGAAGGTCGAGACCTACTCCGATGACTGCGTTTCCGCCGATGGCGCCGCGAATGTATGAGAGGAAGTCACCTTCCGCATCTTCGAACTCAGTCGTGGACATCGACCCATGCAGGTCCATGACAATCGCATCGGGCGCGAGCTTCTTGAGTTCCTCGCCCCAGAACTGCCGTTGCTCAATGTAGAAACCATGATCGATGGCGCCGCTCGGTGCGATCATCGAATCTGAAACGGGAAGGATTTCAATGTCAGCGCGTTCGATCAAGGCGTCAACGATCCCGCCGAGCGTCGTGCCATTTCCCTTGGCGGCCTCGATCACTGTCTCTCCGCGAACGACCGTGATATCTGCCGCCGCTGTCGCGGGCGCATATCCATGCGATTCATGAAACAGGCGTCCGACTGCTATGCGCTTCATAATACTAAACTCCTGAATGTCAGGGTTTGATCGCCAGGGACTTCGCGGTTACCTGCGCCGATGTATTGCTGCGTTTTATGCAGCGGTTTCAAGTTCACGGTGCGATGGACTGGCGGGCGTGCCCGGCACAGGGTGCGCCGGGGACAAGTGCTTGAGTTAAGGGGCCGCAAGCCGCTCCTGTTCGCCAGGGTTTGGGAATGGTGTGATCGACCAATCGATTAAGTCGATGGCACGCTGAAGTAACGCCTCTGTCAGATCATGGGTGGGTGAAGAGGCGACTACATATCCGATCATGTCTCGGAGATCTCCTTTCCTGACGATCGGTGTCTTGGGTTCAACATAGAATTTAACCTCGGCTACACCGGGTATGGCAGCCGCCCGACTGTCGCCTCCGATCCAATCGAGAGTGCCGTCGCGATCAGGAACCAGGAACCGCATGGCCGCAGTCTGCGAATGCCTTCTACGCAAATTCCATTTCTCGCCGATGACAAGCTTGATGTGCTCGGTGACCAGATCAACACCGTAAGCCAGCTGAACCATTTGGGGAATGCCTGCGCCATGAAGACGGGGATTGACTTCAATGATGATTGGGCCACGCATCGTCCACCGGAATTCAATACCCGCTGGCCCCCAGCCAAGGTCGAGAGCTCGCAAACAGCTCAGCGAAAGATCGGCGATACGCTGATGCTCGTCATCAGTCAGCGGGGCCGGAAAAGTGCACTCCCGACCGACAAAATGGGGTAAGGGGCCGAAGTCAGCGGTGCCAATTCCAATGATCTGATCTCCCATTATATCCGCCCAATAAAGGGGACCTTGTGCGAATTCTTCGACCAGTATCCTCGGTGGGGATTGCCATATGTGCTCCCCGCCCAAAAGATAGGTCGTATGTTCGGCTAACTCATCGAAGCTGCGGCACAGTCGGACACCTCTGCTGCCGGCACCAACTGCTGGTTTAAGAATTACCGGCAGGCCGATCTCCGCGGCAAAACTTTCCACCTCAGTAGCATCCGTTGCCAAGCGATAAGCAGGTATTGGAACGCCGGCCTCTGCGAGTAGGTGACGTTGCTTGAATTTGTCGCAGCATTGTTCGATGGACGTAGGGTTCGGTCCCGACAGATCGAAATGGCGGCAGAGCTTGCCAACTGTCGCATAGAACGAGTCCCCGACGGACGTAATGCCAGCAATGTCATAGGTTGCACGTAGCACGGAACATTCGTGGATCAGCGCAGCGAGATCGGCTGTATCGACACGGACTGCCTCAATTCCTTCGGCCCCAAGATAGTCGTACTGAGCTGGATCAGCCGACAGGACAATTGGATGAAGACCAAGTTGCAGAGCTGCTTGGACGTATAGCGGACCATTATACCTTGAACCTTCAAGCAGGATAAGCGCTCTTCTCGCCATTTGCGTTGTCTCCGACGTTGCGTGCTGTGCGGCGGTCCGAGCGTACATCGGCCGTGCCTGATCTCAGACCTTCTAGTGAACGTACCATTGTCAGCGATTTGCGGTCGCAAGATTCTGTAAATTTACTTCAAGGATTTGTTGCAACAGTTTGGTCGCCCACCCTTGTCCCGCTATGCGATCCGCTGATGGTGCCGTCGCTTAGTCGTTTCGATTGAGGTAATCTTTGAGCTTCGTTGCCAGGACCCTCACATGTGGCGGAGCCACCATCGTGTAGTGGTCTCCTGGCACTTCGTGGATTTCCAGGCGCGCCCTAGCGAATTGCTTCCACCCAAGATCGCCATCAGGTTCATTAGTGGATGTGCGCAGCCCCTTCCTGGCTGCAAAAAGAACGGACCTACTGTCGTTGAACCGAGGCGTATATTCGCGCAGCGCAATTTTATTTGCCTCGGCAACTGCCAGGATATTATTGAGCTGCGTTTCGCCCATTTCGGGTACGTTGCCTGCTTGCATTCCTAAATCCAGCAATGCTGTTACCTGACACTCACGTTTGATGGATTTCAGCTTTCGCCAATCTTTCTTCAGTGCAGGAAAAAGGACGCTCAATGTGACCGCTTGCTCGCTAAGCCAGTCAGGAATACGGCGGTCGCCGAGCAAGCGATGATACCGGTCGCTTGTGTGCTCTTCATCCTTGTGAAGCGCTTTGGCATCGAGCAGCCCAACTATTGCTACCTCGTCACCAGCATCGCGCAATTGGCAGCCCATTTCCCAAGCAATGCTACCGCCCATGGACAAGCCGACGAGTTGATAAGGGCCGCGTGGTTGTACGCTCTTGATAGCCTCTACGTATTCCCGCGCCATTTCCGGAATGCTCAGGTGAGGTCCTGCCTCACCATCCAGACCGCGCGCCTGCAGGCCGAAGAGCGGCTGCTCCGTGCCAAGTGCCTTAGCAAGAGGCGTATATAGAAGCACATGTCCCCCAAAAGGGTGGGGGCAAAACAGAGGCGTCCGTGAACCGCCGGTTTGTATCGGCACCAATGCGTTCGGACGCGCGCTTCTACGGGTCTTCGACAGGGCTGTTGCGAGCCCTCGTGGAGTCTGGTGTTCCAGCAGCAGGGAGACAGCCCATCTCTCTCCCGTGAGCTGCTCGATGCGATCGATGACGCTTAAGGCGCTCAACGAATCCCCACCAAGATCAAAGAAGCTGTCGGTCAGGGCAACCTCATCCAAGCCCAAAATGTCCCGATAGACCGCCGCAATTTGGCTGTCTAAAGCTACCTCAACGGACATCTCAACTACAGCCGGACTGCGCGCCCCTTCGTTCCCAGTCGGGCGATCGACGGATGCGACTGCAATATCAGGCTGATTCGAATCGGCATTTTGTTCCTGCTCCTTGGTGACGACCGGATCGAGCCAGTAACGCTTGCGATCAAAAGGATAAGGCGGGAGGGGGGTCCGCTGCGGGGGCTTATGATCGTGCAGGCCAGACCAATCTATGCGAACGCCGAAGGTCCATAGCTTGCCCAATGTCTGTAGCAGTCTCAGGCGATCACCTTGCCCATGATCGACTCCTGGCAAGGCGGCAAAGGCGATGGGGCTGCGCAGGTTGACCTTTGACTTGGACCGCTTGGAATGCCCCGTCAGGGCTGCGCCAGGCCCCACCTCAATGAAAAACTCGTGGCCCGATTGCACCAGCTGATCGAAGGCCTGGTGGAATTGCACCGTCTCTCGCAGGTTGCGGAGCCAATAGCTGCCGTCGAGCTGTACGTCCGGCTCAAGCCAGTCCCCGAGCACCGTTGACATGAAGGGTACTTGCGGCGCGCGCAACTCGACCTTTTCCGCATGAATCATAAACTCCTGCAGGATTGGATCGAGCAGTGACGAATGGACGGCATGGCTAGCGCGTATCTGTTTGCTCGCAATACAGTTCACCTGCAATTGCTTTTGAAATGCTGCGATCTCGGATGAGGCCCCCGACACGACGCAGTGACGTGGACCATTTATTGCCGCCAATGAAAGGCGTTCGTTCCAATAGGGCTGGAGCTCTTCCGGCGATAGGCTGACAGCAATAATCCCGCCGGCGGGCACACGCGACGTTAACTGTCCTCTTATCAGCGTCAGTCGGATAGCATCAGGTAACGAGATAATGCCCGCAAAATGAGCGGCTGCATATTCGCCGATGCTGTGGCCGATCACAGCTGCAGGGAAAACCCCCCACGACATAAAGAGCTTCGTCATTGCATACTGCGTAGCAAAGATGACAGGCTGTATCACCGTCTCCAGCTCCGGCTCAAGCTCGCCATGAGATTTGCCTTCGCAGTAGAGCAGGGGGCGGAAATCGATATGTGCGAGCTCATCAAGCCAGTTTGCGCATTCGTCGATGGCGTTGCGGAATACCGGCTCTTCTTCATAAAGCTCCCGACCCATTCTGATCTGCTGCCCGCCCTGGCCGGAGAACATGAACACGATGCGGTGTTCACTGCTTGACGCCTCTCCAGACGTGCCCGCATTCAGTGCCGCCTGATCGAGTTGGTCGGCTAGTTCCCCCAAATCGGATCCGACGAAATTTGTGCGATAGCTAAGAGCGGCTCGACCTTTTTGCAAAGTGTATGCAATGTTCGCTGCGCTGTGCTGAATATCGTCTCGGCGCATAAAGCCGGCCAGTTGCCGGAGCATTTCAGTTAGTGCCGGCCTGCTCGCCGCTGACACCGGAAAGACGTGCAGCCTGCTGCCGCCTTGCTCATCGGTCCGCGCCGGAGCCTCCTCGAGAATCGCGTGCGCATTCGTGCCACCGATGCCAAAGGAGCTGACCCCGCCGCGCCTTGGCGTACCACCTTTGGGCCAAGCGGTGCAGGTCTTGGTTACGAACACCGGGCTCTCTTTGAAGTCGATATTTGGGTTGGGCTTATCAAAATGCAGGCTGGCGGGAATGACCCCCCTGTTCAGCATCGTGGCGACTTTGATCAATCCCGTCACACCCGCTGCGGCGTCGAGATGCCCGACATTTGCCTTCACCGAACCTACCGCGCAGAATTGCTTCCTCGCTGTGTGGGAACGGAAAGCCTTGGTCAGGCCAGAGATCTCGATGGGGTCGCCAAGGTAGGTTCCCGTACCATGCGCCTCGACGTAACCAATGGTGTCCGCAGAGACCTCAGCAGCGGAGAGGGCAGCTTGGATTACCGCTGCCTGTCCTTCAGCACTGGGGGCGGTGAACCCTATCTTGGCAGCGCCATCATTGTTGATGGCGGTCCCCTTTATGACTGCCCAGATATAGTCCCCATCTCTACGGGCATCGCTCAGCCGTTTGAGCACGACCACCGCTGCTCCGCTGCCTCTCACCGTCCCTTGTGCTTTCGCATCGAACGCACGACAGTGGCCGTCAGGGGACAAGATGTGGCCTTGTTGATGGAGATAGCCTTTTCCATGGGGCAGGGAAATCGATGCACCGCCTGCCAGCGCCATATCGCACTCATAGCTCCGCAGGCTCTGGCAAGCGAGGTGGACAGCAACCAGCGAAGTAGAGCATGCCGTCTGAACTGACACGCAGGGCCCGGTCAAGTTCAGCTTATAGGCAATTCGCGTCCCCGTGAAATCCTGGCCATTAAGAATGCGGATCTGCAATTTCTCTGAATCCAGCAGGTCCCTGCCCGCTTCCCGTTCAGCCAGATAGTGACTGGCCCCCACGCCGGCAAAGACACCGACACGGCCGTCTGCCGTCTCGCGCGATCCGTATCCCGCGTGGTCGAGCGCCTGATACGCGGTTTCCAGCAGGCTTCGCTGTTGCGGATCCATCCACGCTGCTTCCTTTGGCGAGATGCCAAAGAACGCTGCGTCAAACAGATCAATTCCGCTGATAATGGCTTCGCGTCTCACATAATTTGGCCTGCCATAGGTACTGGGATCGACGCCCGCTTCTCGCAATGTCTGCTCATCCAAGTCTTCGATGGACTCTGTGCCATCGATCAGATTGTTCCAGAATTGATCGACGTTTTCCGCTCCCGGGAACCTGCCCGCCATACCTATAATCGCAGCAGCATCCCGGTCCTGGTTGGGCTCGTTGCCGGTTCCAGCCGAACCAATTATGTTCTTTAGACCTCCGGCGGAGTGAGGAGCAGCTTGAGTTGCGGCCAAATGCGCAGCGAGCGTTCTTATGGTGGGATGCTCGAAAAGATCCAGTATGTTGCAATCAATGCCCAGACGATCTTGGATACGCGCCTGAACCTGGACGACAGCCAGGGAATGTCCGCCAACATCGAAGAAACTGTCTTCAACGCCAACGGAGTCCAACTTGAGCACGTCCTTCCAGATGTCAGCCACTTCCGTCTGCAACCTGCCGGTCGGAAAAGTTGCGGCCTTTAATGTCGAGGCGTTTCTCCTCGGCTCGGGAAGAGCGCGTCGATCGATCTTGCCGCTACGATTAGTCGGTAGCTGTGGAAGGAACACGAACTGTGAGGGAACCATGTAGCCAGGCAACGCGCCGCGCAGGAAAGTCTGAAGTTCATCGATATCCTCCGAAATTTCCGGTCGCCTCACCACATAAGCTGTCAGGCTCGCATTTTCGCCGAGACATTCTGTGAGCGTGACGCAGCATGCTTTGACGTTTTCGTGCTCCATCAGACACTGCTCGATTTCGGCAAGTTCAACACGCATGCCGCGGATCTTGACCTGTCCGTCGTTCCGACCCAGGAACTCAATCGTGCCATCTGACCGATACCGGGCCCGATCACCAGTTCTGTATAGTCTGGATTGCGGATCATCATCGAACGGGTTTGGCCGAAAAAGCTCGCGCGTGAGATCATCGTGATTCATGTAACCGCGAGCTAGGCCGACGCCCCCGATATAGAGCTCGCCGATTGCCCCAAGCGGTGTCGGATTACCATAGCGATCAAGGATGTATGCCTTGGTATTGATGGCAGGGCGCCCAATGGGCGGCTTTCGCCCGTCGGCACTCACCTCGGTCCTTACGCAATAGACTGTCGTTTCAGTCGGCCCATAGGAATTGAAGATGCGGCGGTTTTTGCCCCAGCGCTCGATCAGGCTCGATGGCAAGGGCTCTCCACCCGACTTGATCACGGTGAGATCAGGAAGATCAGTCGACGGCAAGGAGGTCCAAGCTGTCGGTGTAAGACCGGCAGCGGTGATGCGCTCACGCCGCATGAACTTGACAAGTTCTGCTCCGGGCACCGATGCCGATGGGGGTGCCAGGGACAGTCGACCACCAGAAGATAAGGCCAGTATGAAGTCGAAAACAGACGCATCAAATCCGCAGGAAGCGAACTGCAACACTCGGCTATCCGGCCCCAGCTGATAAGTGCGTCTTAGATCCTCCGCCATGTTGCAGGCGCTGCGATGTTCGATCATCACGCCTTTCGGCTGACCTGTGGAGCCGGACGTATACATCACATAAGCCAAGTCGAGGGAACCGGCGGGACAGTGCGGAGGCGTGACTTCGTGCAGAGCAACTTCGGTGTGGTCTTTGTCGAGGAGAACCACTGCGCATTGCTTGGCACCTTCAATGTTTCGCCCCGACAGGGCATCCCCGAGCGTCTGTTCTCTGACCTCCGACTTGCTGATGAGCGCAGTGGCACCAGCATCCCGCACCATGAAGCGTAGACGCTGGGGTGGCAGTCGCGGATCGAGAGGAAGATAGACGGCCCCCGCCTTCAAGATCGCCAGAAACCCGACAAGGAGATCGCACGAACGCTCAACGAGAACCCCGACGACGTTCCCAAGGCGGACACCTTTACCAATTAAATGATGGGCAAGCCTGTTTGCCCTTTGGTCAAGTTCGGCATAGCTGAGAGCCTCCGATGAGCAGCTGACGGCGATATTGTCTGGCCAAGCAGCAGCCTGCGCTTCGATCAGGTTGTGCAGGCAAATATCGGTCGGAAAAGATGCTGCTGTCTCGTTAAAATCATGGAGGAGCTGCTGCTCCTCCTCTGGCCCCAGCAGACTATAGTCGCCTATCCGTCGCGCTGGCTTTTCTGCGATCGCCTCAAGCAATACCTGATAGTGCTTCGCCAGCCGCTCTATGGTGCTAGCATCCCACAAATCCGCTTTTGCAACGAGGTCAAGGCGGACACTTTCCTTGCGGGCCAGGATTCGAAAATCAAGATCGATCCAGGTATCGGTCTCACAGAATCGAATTTGCGCAGGCAAGCCGGACAGGTCGACGTCGCTTGGCCTGAAGCCAAGGGAACTCACCGCCTCCGGAGTGAAGTTGAAAACAGCTTGCGCGAGCGGATTGCGATCAGGTGCAGGGGGGAGCTTGAGCTTCTCTAGGAGCAGGGGAAGAGGAAAATACTCATTGCTGCGCGCGCAGCGCATAAGCTTGCGCACCCGCTGCAAGTGGTCGAGGAAAGTGGGATTTCCGGAAAGATTCTGCCGTAATGCGCCAAGGGTGACAAAGTAACCGAAGGTCCCCGAAAAATTTCCCGCCGGACGACCGAGGCGTGGCACGTAAAGGGTGATGTCGTCCTGGTCGCAATAACGATGCAGCAGGACATAATAGGCAGCAAGCAGAACGGTGGACAGAGTCACTTTTTCTTTGTGCGCCAGTCGTTCCAAGCGCGCGACCACGGGCTTGCCGATATCCAGGGAGAAAACTGATCCTGTGTACGTCGCGGGCGCATTTCGTGGTTTGTCGGTCGGAAGGGCCAAGTCGGGCTCATGATCGACAAATTGGCTGCGCCAGTACGCCCCCATACGCTCTCCGTCGTCGCCGGCAAGGAACCGCTCCTGCCAGGCCACGAAGTCCCCGTAAGGAGCCGCCGTGGTCAGATCCGGCATATCCGTGTCGCCGCAAAACGCCTGGTAAAGCCCGCCGAACTCGTACAGGAAGGTCCGAATGCTGTAGGCGTCGGATATGATGTGGTGGAAATTGAGGAGGAGAACCTCTTCCGTGGCACTGCTGATGAACAGGTGAGCGCGAAACAATGGCCCATGTTCCAGGTCGAAAGGCGAGCGAGCTTCCGCTGCGATGGAATGACCGAAGTCCGCCTCTTCGAGTCCATGTAGCCGAACGACATGAAAACTCAGAAGGGCAGTCTCATGAATGCGCTGACGGATCCGCTCGCCTTCCTGGTGGAAGGTCGTGCGCAGCATTTCATGGCGGGCAATCAAAGACTCGAGCGCGCGCCGCAAGGCATCGATGTCGAACGGTGCCTTTATGCGCAGCTCGACTGGCAGATTGTATTCGCTACCGGTCGGTCGTTTTTGATGATGTATCCAAAGGCCCGTCTGGCCATGCGACAGCGGGCGCGTAACATGATCCATTGCTTTCTCCAGCCACATAGTTGTGCGGAGAACACTACCCGCCTTGTCTTCGGGGTGGTCTGAAATTTTTAGAGAATTATTACTACATTTATGTTAAGCAATGTATTAAGAAATACATATTTTGTAATATTTTGTAATAATTGTAACTGGCGACGGTATACTGGCGATGGTATATTGTAACTGACAATGGTATCATGTATGAGTTTTAAAGAAAAATACAAAGCTATATATAGGTATAAAGTCGTGTCACGACTTTTAAAAATGCCTACATATATCGTTACACATCACGAGCCTTCGGCAATGTAGAAGCGTTGCTGGATAACAACCGAGTCACCTGAAGCTGAAGGGTCTGAACGGCCAAAGCGAGTGAGCCGTTTTTGCTGATCAGGCAACAGCGTGTTGTGGAGCAAGCATGCATTCGAATAGGCAGACGGACACCATCGACGTTTGGGTTTTCCGGCATTCTCAGCTGACGATCCCTCCGTTGCATATGCGCGAAATGCTGAGCCCAACTGAGCGGGAACGGGCTGTGAAAATTCGTCACATGGATATGCGCCTTTCGTATCTTCAGGCAAAGTGCGCTTTTCGGATCATTCTTTCTGCGCACTTGCATGTTCCGCTGAGAGATCTCCAGATGACCATTTCGCGCTTCGGCAAGCCCCGATTGCCGGCGCACGATATTGAAGTGAGCCAAGCTCATAGTCGCGATTGGTCGGCCGTCGCGGTATCAACCTTGGGCTGCGTTGGGATAGATATCGAGGTTTGGCGCCCCCTGGCAAATTGCCGGCAGTTGGCTTCCCAGGTTATGACCAATCAAGAGGCAAGGGTTCTTGGAGACAAACCGAGCGAGCTGACTGTGCGAAAGTTCTTGGAGCTGTGGACCAGAAAAGAGGCCGTACTGAAATGCGCGGGTCTTGGTCTCCGCCAAGAGCCGCGCGGCCTTCATACAGGATGGGATGAGCCGGCCGTGCAATTTGCTGACGTGCAATATTCCCTAAACGCACTCCCAGTCTGCGGGCAATTGGTAGGGCATTTAGCATCGCATGCTCCTCAAAAGATCATCATGCGCAGCCTGCCATCATAATTGGACACTTGGCCGAAATGACGTGCTGCAGCAACGCCAATGAGCTCAGCGGCGACGAGTGGCTCGGCCTGATGCTGGATCGCGAGGCCGCCATTGCACGCCGATATGCGCGTCACGAACCGGTTCGCCTCAGCGATAGCTCGGAGCCTACGGGACGGGTTGTGGACTTCGAGGCGTTCCGGCGAGATCTGGAAAAGGCGCTTGCCTATACGAGCGGGGCTCTACGATCCCGTCATGATGCTGAAGGTGCTGGTGTTCCACAAGCAGGTTCCGACCTGGAATTACCCTGTCGCCCATGCCCTTGGCGGATCACAATCCACGAAGACGAGCGATACGTCCGCCGCAACGTCGCGAAGCTGACGCACAAACACGAAGCGGGCCAGCTCGACCCTGGAAGATCGGTGACACGCCGACAGATCACATCGACTCCATGGTCAAGGCCATCATCGCCCTGCAGATCAAAATCACCGCCTGTTGGGCAAGGCCAAGCTCAGCCAGAACATGGAACCGCGCGACATTCGCGGTGCGGGGGAAAAGCTGGTTTCCCAGGCGAGACAGAGGTGGGGCGGACCATGCTTGCAGCAGTAGAGGTGGGATCGAAATAGCAAGCGTTCGGTGGATACGGCGCACATGCGGCCGCTCGCCACCTCTGGCGAGGTATGGTTGTGTGCGTCAAGTTCTGCAAAATGGGGCGGCCATGATGCTGGTCATGCGGCTTGGCGCAGAGCGAGCTTCTTGTGCTCGCGCAGGTCGTCCATGTTGATGTATCGGTTGGCCTCCATCCAGTTTTCATTGGTCTCGACGGCCAACGCCCTGACCAGGCGCAGGCAGCTTTCGGTATTGGGGAAGATGCGCACGACATAGGTGCGCCGGCGGATTTCCTCGTTGAGCCGCTCCAGCATGTTGGTGGATTTAAGATGCTTGTGGTGCTGTCTCGGCAGCCTGAAGAAGGTCAGGGTTTGTTCGATGGCATCCTCGGCCCAGCCTGTCAGGCGCGGATAGCGTGCCGACCATTTGGCAAGCCATGCGGCAAGATCAGCCCTGGCCTCTGCGAGATCGCGCCGGTCGTAGAGCCAGCGCAATTCCTGCAGGCAGTCGTCGCCGTGCTTCCTCGGCAGATGATCGAGCGCGTTCCTGAGGAAGTGCACGTAGCAGCGTTGCCAGGCGGCTTCGGGGATCACCTCGCCGATCGCTGCCACCAGGCCGGCGTGATCGTCGGACACGACCAACTCGACGCCCTTGAGTTCCGCGCGCCCCTCGACAGCGGTTCTTCAAGTGTCGCCCGTTCAGGCCGTCGAAAAAGGGCGCACAAGGCGCCCTTCATTTCGATCGGCTATCAGCAGGCCGCCTCCGCTTTCGTTATCAGAAGCGGTAGGTGACACCTGCGCCTATCAACCAGGGATCGAACTCCGCCTTCCCCGTCAGCTTCGCGCCGTCGACCGTGACGTCGAAGTCTGGCTTGAGGAAAAGCTTCTTCACGTCGAAGTTGAAGCCCCAGTGCTGATCCACCATGTAGTCGAACCCGACCTGCAGCGCGGTGCCGAAGGTGTTCTTAACATTGAGAGCATCGGCGCTGCGGGCACCCTGGTTATAGAAGATCGTGTAGTTCACGCCGGCGCCTACATAGGGCTTCAACGCGCCGAGATCGGTAAAATGATACTGCAATGTAAGCGTGGGCGGCAGCAGCCAAACCTTGCCGACATTGCCCAGCGCGCCGATCGCTCCTTGGCCCTCAATGTTGGCATAGGTGGTGCCGAGGATAAGCTCCGTGGCGATGTTGTCCGTGAAGTAATAGGAGATATCGAGTTCCGGCGTCACAGTGTTCGAATACGAAAGGCCGGAGCCGGGCACTGCATTGACGTAGCCCGAATCCTCAGTAATGACCCCCAACGCGCGCAGGCGGACCTGCCAAGGATTTGGCGATTCCGTGACGCTCGCGGCTTGCGCAAGCTCGGCCGCTACGGCCTGTTGTCGCATCAGAATCAGGACGATGGCCGCTGTTACGCCCCGCGCCACGCCCATTCGCTTTCTCGCCATGGTATTCTCTCCTTGCTCTTCAGAAATGATGCACTGAACTACGAAAACTCTTGCAAATTGCGTGAGATTGGCGGAGCGCTCATGCGCAGTGTGCGCGGGACCGCGCACATACTATTTGCGCCGTGCTCGCAATCATCGACCTGTACTCACTTAGAAGTGAGCGGGATAACCAAAGGCCTGCAGCTTTGCGACCATCTTAGGCGCGTGGCCCGGGTGGGCGCGCTCGGCCACGCTTCGTGGTGGCGAGCAGGATCTGCGTAGGCGGCAATGGTGGTCCCGGCCCCACAATGAGGGCGGATTTCCGGCCGTTTTGCCAGAATTGTAGAGGTACTGACCGCGCCGCATGAACACGGGAACCTTGTCGGGACGGTCGAAGATCGCTGTCAGCGCGTCGTGGTCGGGATTGAACTGTGTTCCACTGAACTGCCCCAGGGTCCTGGCCGACTGGCTGGCGACCCAGGCAAGTGTCTGTTCTCGTTCGACATCTTCGAGCCAAAGATAGGGATCATCGTCCGGGGCATTCAGCGTTGGTTTGGAATCAAATACGGTCATCTCCGGATAACGTGAAGTATGGTGTCGACTGGAAAATAACCGCAACGTCCTGTCGGCTCGGAAAGGCCCGGTTTTCGCAGCTGCGACTGCATGTTCGGCGGGCTCGATCATGGCATGATTTCTCCTCAGTCCTTGCCGCAGCGCGTTTGCAGATAGTCTTGCACGTGTCGTGCCAAACGAGAAAATCATTTCACAACAATGACATGGCTCTGACTGCCGTGTGCCTAATGTCGACTTTGTCGCAGACCCGACAACCAGTGCAGCCGTGACCGCCCTGATAGAACCTCATGTGCGAACTCGGTGGGCACTGCGGAATAGCAGTGAAGCTCACCGCGAACTGGCCGAGCTTCGGATCGACATCGGCGACGGGCGATTGACGACGGCGACGTTGCCGGTGTCGGGCACGACACGGCCTGAGGAGCTCCGCGGCGGCGATCATCGATGACTGCGTTTACGAGGGCTCCCATTCCTGGCCGACCGGTAGGCGCGCAAAAGACTGCTGCCGCCGGGATGGAATGGCGTCGTGCTTTGGACTGGCAGAATGGTCATAACCAATTCTGTTCCGGCTATCTGTACAGAGATTCATTGATGCGCTTAGGCCGGGCATGCGCCCATCCGCGACCATCTGAGCATGAGCATCGATCCCTTTGCTTCCCCAGGAGAGAGGCCCCGCTGCGGACATGAGTTTGCGTCACTCTTCATGATCGCGCCTCCGAGGATGTCGGGATCGAGCCAGTGCAACGGCACGATAGGGCGAAGGATCTGGCAGCTCTTGCTATTGCTGAGCTCGGCACATCGTGATCTGTCCGACAGAGACGCAGGGTTCTGCACTGTCCGTTCATGAAGACTGTGCTGGTCCCCGTAAGAGAAGTATTCTGATGCAGAGGGTGCCCGATTAGCTATTCGGAAAAAGGCGACATCCGAAGTGCAAATCGGGCGCCGCCCTGAAGCGTCCCCCTCAATGTCGGATTTCGGACAGGATCGTAAATCCGCCAACCCGTTGTTTAATATAGTTTCCTTCTCTGGCATGGCCCATGCATGGGACTCTGCGAATGCATCAGCGAGACGTTGTCCATGATCATGCGCACCGAAAATGCCGTCGCCGTAGTGAACACCGCGCTCTCGCCTGCCATCAAGTCGCCGAAAGGACGGCGCGTCATGGTCGGGCCGGCGATTGGGCCGGCTTCAAACACCTTAATGGGCCTGCAAAGCGTCTCGCGTGACGGCCACGCGGGTATCCAGACGAACGGAAAGGCATACGTCGTTGCCCACGTCGCCGGCCTGACCCCTCGATTTACCGCGCCGGAATGCTCCGGTCCACATTCGACGACGCGAACGCGCTGGACAAATTCTCGCAAACCCGGTCGGGACCGGTGCTCCGAACGTCCGCGAGGGGGGGGCCAGTGGCTGCGGCCGATATTCGCCGCGAACAAGCAGCCTAGTGGGAAGACTCTATAGGAGGAAGCAGTGGAGTTATCTTGCGTTGGGATCGGTGCTGGCCCGTCCAATTTGAGCCTTGCGTGTCAGCTACACGAGCAAGTCGGGAAAGGGGCGGTGTTCCTGGATCGGCAGGCCGACTTCCGCTGGCATTCAGGCAGTGCATTCGATTCCTCGGAGCTCCAGGTCAGCCACTTCAAGGACCTGATCACTCTAGTGAATCCGCGATCAGCCTACACTTTCGTAAACTTCCTGCACGAAAAGGGGCGTCTGTATCACTTCCTGAACGCACAGTTCGAAGCCGTGCTCAGAGTGGAGTTCGAACAATACCTGAACTGGGTCTTCCACAGGAACCCACTTGTGCTTGGCGGCGAGACAGTGCGCGAAATCCGCTTTGACGGCGAGTTTCGGGTGCGGACGGATAAGGCGGTTCTCTGCGCCAGAGACGTCGTGGTCGGCATTGGCAAGCAGGCGCAAATTCCGCCTCAGTTCCAGGGCTGGGCTGGACGCAACCTGTTCCACTCATCTGTTTTACTGCACATCCACCCTGAGGTGCGGAGAAAGCATGTCTGCGTGGTCGGCGGAGGACAATCGGGAGCCGAGGTGATGTTGCATCTTATCGGCCTGCCGAAAGAACGGCGGCCTGCCTCGATCACTTGGGTCTCGCAGCGCGAAAACTACCTGCCTCTGGACAACAGCCCGTTCACAAACGAGTTGTTCATGCCCTGCTTTTCGGATCGTTTCGCGGCGATGAGCGAGTCGCAGCGTAAGCTGCTCCTGCGGCGTTTCGTGCTTGCCTCGGACGGCATTTCAGAAAGCACGTTGCGCGCGATCTATCAGGCGCTCTACCGCCACTCATTTTTCGAGCCAAACCGATCCGACATCACACTGCGGCCGGGCTGCACCGTCTCGCATTGCATGAACGCCGGCGCGGGTCACAGGCTGACCCTGCAGCACGGCATGGTCGAGGTCGAAGAAATCACGGCTGACATCGTCATCCTGGCCACCGGTTACGAGAACGCGATGCCAGACTTCTTGGAACCTATCGCGCACCGGCTGGAGCATATCGACAATGAATTAGCTATTCGCGACGATTTTTCGGTGAGCTGGGACGGACCGCGTGACAGACGCATCTTCGTACAAAACGCGAGCCTCGGGCAGCGCGGCCTGGCCGATCCGAACCTAAGTCTGCTGGCCTGGCGCGCGCGCCGCATCCTCGATAGCCTTCTTGGGCGCGCGCCATGCGCGAACCCCGAGCATCCTGGCTTCATTAGCCATACCTCGATCGAGAGCTGGCCCGCCCCCGTAGCCGAAGAAATGGGCAGCGGGATATGACTCGTAAACTTCTGATCATCGGCGGTGGTATCCTGGGAACGTTGTCCGCCTCCGCTGCGGCGAGGGCCGGAGGCTTCTCCGAAATCATCGTGACGGAGCAAGTTCTTGGACCAAGCGGCGCATCGCATTATTCTGCGGGCGTGCATTTCCCCTACGGTTGCCAAGACCGTACCAGGTCGCTCACACGAAAGAGCGCCGTGGTCTTGGCGGCCATGGCTGGGTCGGCGGTCAGCGGATGGTGCAGGCCTTTAGCGATGCTTGTAGCGGCTAGACCGGGTGAACCGATTGATCCGGCCCAGTTTACCGAAGCCCTGGACCCGGTTGAGCATGACATAGGCAGTCTCGCGCCGAGCTTCTGCGGAAAAAATCCGTCGGAGCGGAACGCACTTAGCATCGCCGTCCCACATGCATGGGACCGTTTCCGTGGACCGCAACTTGCCAGCGCCCGACTGCCCTATTGGGGTCCGACCAACCAGTCTTTCCAACAGGAGGCTTTTCGCATGCTGACTGATACACAAAGAGACAAGTGGCAGAAAGACGGATACGTCAGGCTCGAAAGCTTCTTTGCGCCAGCGGCTCAGGAAGATATCTCTAATTTTGTCGAAGATGTGTCACGCTGGGATGTCAGCGATGATAAATGGCTCATGTGGTTCGAGAAGACGACGGACAATCGAAAGATCATATCCAAGATCGAGAATTTTCTCGACTTGCATGACCCATTGCGTCGTTTGCTATTAGAAGATCAGCGCATAAAGTCAGCGGTCGAAGATTTGCTTGGCGAAGATTCGCGCAGGCTCAAGGAGTTGCTTATTTTCCACTACCCCGACAGCGGCGGCTATCTCCCGCATCAGGACATTTATCACATTCCACACAAGCTCCCCGACCGGATGGTCCATGCGGTGGTTGCCATAGGCATCGACGATTCCGACCCGGAAAACGGCGGGCTTTTCTTCAGCCCCGGCAACCACAAAAAGGGGGTCTTTCCCATGGATGCCGGTGGGGTGATCTATCCTCAAGTCGCCGAAACGTTCTCCTGGGAACCCGTAGTATGGAAGGCTGGCGACATCTTCATCTTCGACGATTACGCACCGCACTACTCACGACCGAACAAAAGCAATCGTTCTCGGCGGACACTCTACTTGGTGTTCCAGCGTGCCTCAACCGGTGGGCCGACCCGCGCTGAATATAACGTGCTTAAGCGCGCCCTTAACCCGCCCGAGGGCAAAGTGGCCGATCTCAACAATCTCAAGCCCCCAAATGGCATCTTCTATCGCGATTGAGCTCACGCAGCCAGGCGGAAGCATGCACACGAAACTGATCGACCGCTCAAACAATGCGCGCACGGTATGGCGGTCTGATTTGCGGGCTCGCGGAGCATCGGACGCTTTGGCACGTGGATTGTGGAGGTGGTCGCAGGCGGTCTTCTGTGTGCCTACAGCCCGACTAGCGCCCCCCCTTGGTCGCCCGCCTGCCGGCCCAGAGCTGCACTATCCTCGCCGGGCCGCAAACGGGTCGGGCTGCCGTTTCTCTCCATGAAGTGCACTTGAGGCTGTTCGTTGGCAGCCGAAGGTCCGTCCCACTCTTCAACAGCTTAGGTTCGTTGTCATGCGCAAATACACCTTTTCTCGAACGGAGCTGTCGCGGGCGTTCGGTATCGACACGGCCACGCTTGGAACGGGCAGCGCTCGCACGGGGTTTTCGTTCGGAAAGGTTGGACCCGGGGTCACATCCGAGCCCCACCGGCACGACGAAATCGAGGCCTTCGTGGTCCTGTCCGGTGCGGGCAAGGTCACCACCGACCTTGGGGAAATCTCGGTCGAGGCCGGCGACGTCGTTCTGTTCCATCCTTTTGAAGCGCATGTGCTGCGCAACGACGGGAACAAAGACCTGGATTTCGTCGATGTCTACTGGCGAGACGGCGAGGCCGCCCTTGATGCCGCTGCAAAGACCACGGCTCCACGCGGGCCGACCTTCGTCTTCTCCGCGCCGCCAACGCCAAATGGCGATCTGCATCTGGGGCATCTTTCTGGCCCCTATTTCGGCGCCGACGTCTATACCCGCTTCCTGCGCATGAAAGGAGTCGAGGCGTATCACCTGACCGGAAGCGACGATTACCAGAGCTACGTCGCGACACGCGCCGCTACCGATCAATGGACGCCTGCAAACGTGGCGCGCTACTACTCCGACGAGATTCGCGCCACGCTTGCAGTTCTCGATTGTGACGTCCACAGCTTCCAAGCCACAATGGGCGATGACGGTTACCGCGAATTTCAAGCCGCGTGTTTCCGAACTCTTCTGAGCAGCACGGCGGTAGATCTGCGCCAGAGCCCTGCGCTTTTCGATGCTGTGACAGGCCACTATCTTTATGAGCCGGATGTTAGAGGCCTCTGCCCCGCTTGCGGCGGCTCCGCCGCCGGCAACATCTGCGAGGAATGCGGCGCCCCAAACCTTTGCCACGACCTGGGTGCAGCGCGGTCACGGCAGTCTGCCGAAGCGCCGCTGGTCGGCTCCCTCCGCCGTCCGGAACTTGTCCTGGACCGCTGCTACGACAATATCGACCGGCATCTAAGGGCATCAGGCGTTCCGCTACGCATCTTGGATCTCTTCGCGCGCCTACGCCAACGCGGCGAATTTTCATTACCCATTACCCACCCCTCGGACTGGGGCCTGCCGGCCGAGGGGTTCCCGGGGCAAGTGATCTGGGTGTGGCCGGAGATGGCATTCGGTTTTCTGTACAACATCCAGGCGCTCGGCCGCTCGATGGGTCGCGACTGGAAGGCGGAGATGCCCGGCAACGACTGGCAGATTGTCCATTTCTTCGGCTTCGACAATTCGTTCTACCACGCGCTACTCTACCCCGCTCTTTACGCCGAGGTCTTCTCCCACTGGACCCCACACATTCGCTATCACGTCAACGAGTTCTACCTGCTCGACGGCAAGAAGTTCTCAACCAGCTGCCGCCATGCGGTCTGGGGCAAGGACGTTCTGAGCCCAAAGACAGTCGACGTCGTGCGCCTCCATTTGGGCCTGACACGCCCGGAAGGGGAGCGGACGGATTTCACGCTGGACGCGCTGCGCCGCACCGAGAACGAGGTGTTCCAAAGCATCTGGCTGAACTGGCTTGGGGCGTTGAACCAGGAAATCAAGCACGATTTTGCCGGCCGTGTACCCGATGCAGGCGACTGGAGCCCGGTCGACCGCGCCTTCTTTGCTCGCATAGAGATCTATCGCGCTGCGATGGAGCGGGCATATTCGGACGAAGGCTTCTCGGTCCGGCGCGCGGCCACTCAGGTCTGCGAATTCGTGCGCGATTGCGTGATCTACCGTGGGGCGCAAGACTTTGCGGCGGCGCGACGTTTCTATCCCGCCCGCAATCGGACTTCGCTAGCCCTTCAGACGACGGCCGGTGCGATCCTGGCACCGACACTCGCTCCGTTAATGCCCCGGTTCGCCAGAACGCTGGCGCGAGGCATCGATGGCGTCTCAACCGAAACATGGCCCCGGTCCGTCCAGCGCCTTGCACCCGGGACGCGCTTTGATCTCAGACCCGTGTTGGTGTTCTACGCCAAGTCCGGCAATCCTCATCTCGATGAGGAGGAAGCACTATGAGCCCAAAGGTGCACCAGTGAGCTGTCCCAATCTCGACCAGATTTGCGCGGCAACCAAAGCCGACCATGCCAAATATGCTGTCACTGGGGCGACCGAAGCCGCTATCAAACAGTAGAGACCAGATTAGCGGACCTGAACCAGCGCGTCGTCGACAACCCTGGCCCGCGCCTTCGAGGACCGCTCGGCCGCCGAAATGCAGACGCTTGTCGCGGGAGAGATAGATCCCTAAATTATTAGGGTACTCCTCGGGATTGCGTGTTTGCTCGGGTATGGACCGCCCTAATTGAGGAGCGATTCTACAATTCACATGTTTGGGAATCGCTCGCTAGGTACCCCGCCCGTGCAAGCCGATGCTTCAGATGCCGCCCATGCAGAGATATTTCATTTCGAGGTAATCCTCGAGCCCATAGCGGGATCCCTCCCGCCCGATGCCGGACTGTTTTATCCCACCGAACGGCGCCGCTTCCGAAGACATCCGGCCGGTATTTACCCCCACCATTCCGTATTCCAAGGCCTCGGCGACACGCCAGACACGCTTCAGGTTGGAGGCATAAAAATAGGCCGCGAGGCCGTAGATCGTTTCATTGGCATCACGCACCACCTGATCCGCATCTTTGAAGCGAATAATCGGTGCGAGCGGCCCGAATGTCTCTTCTCGCGCGACGGTCATCTCGCTGGTGACACCGGTCAGGACCGTTGGTTGGAAAAACGTGCCATTCGTGCCGATGCGTTTGCCCCCGCATCGAATCGCGCCGCCTTTAGCTACGGCATCGGCAATATGGGATTCAATCTTGGCCAAAGCCTTCTTGTCGATGAGGGGTCCTATGTCCACTCCGCGCGCAAAACCGTCACCAACTTGAAGTTGGCGAGCCCGTTCAACGAATTTCTCGACGAACTCGTCGTGAACGCCCGACTGGACGTAAAGGCGGTTCGCTGAAACGCAGGTCTGGCCGGCATTGCGGTACTTCGCCTGGATCGCACCGTCAACCGCGGCATCGATATCGGCGTCATCGAAGACGATGAAAGGTGCATTGCCGCCGAGCTCTAGGCTGACTTTTTTGATCTGGGCCGAGCACTGGCGCATGAGTAGGCGCCCGATCTCAGTAGACCCCGTGAAGCTGATCTTGCGGACCTTGGGATTTGTGCAAAGTTCGCGGCCGACCGCGTCAGCTTCGGATGCGTAGATCAGGTTGACGACGCCTTCGGGAAAGCCTGCCTGATGGGCGAGGGCGAACATTGCTCCAGCCACGAGCGGCGTCTGTTCAGCGGGCTTGAGGACGATCGTGCAGCCCGCCGCCAAGGCTGGGGAGATTTTGCGCGCCACCATCGAGGCCGGGAAATTCCATGGCGTTATCGTGCCGACGACCCCGATGGGCTGCTTGATCACCAACATTCGGCGGTCGGCCGATGGTGCGGAGATCGTCTCGCCATAGACCCGATTTGCCTCCTCGGCATACCATTGCAGATACGCCGCAGCATGCGATATCTCCGATTTGGCTTCCGCAAGCGGCTTGCCCATCTCCGCAGTGAGAATTGCAGCGAGATCGTCGGCGTGGTCGATGATCAACTGATGCCATCGCCATAGAACGTCGCTGCGCTCACGTGCGGTAAACCCTGCCCATCCAGGCTGCGCGACATAGGCCTTGTCGATCGCAGCGCATGTCTCCTCGACACCCATATCGGGTAGCTCTGCCAGCACTTCGCCGGTCGACGGGTTGAGAACCTCAAATGTCCGCTCGCCCATCCGCGTGCCAAGTGCCGGCAGGCGATCGATGGGTCCAAACAGGTCAGGGGATCGCAGGTGATGGATCATCGGCGGGCACAGGGGCAATACCGGATTCCTCCTCAACGCAGCAGGTGTATATAGTCGGTGGGGTGTGTATTCCGGACGTAAAGGTGCCTTAGAGGGCCTCAGCCATACAGCGCAGACCACGGTACCCAAGTGGGAGGGAGAATATCTGAATTCGCTGCAAGACGCCTAGCGGTTCTACTAGTTGGGCTCGACGGTCGGTTGCGCGGTGGCAGGTCCGGCCCGCGCGCAACCTTTCCATAGGTCTTCGCTGCCAGCGCCTTCACCGTCTCAGGCTCTGCGTCGCCGGCCACCACCAGCACGGCGTTGCTGGGTATCCGTTGGAGATCGTGAATGCGTCGGTGGCGTTCAGCTTCTCCATGTCCTGCCTCCAGCCGTTGGCCGGAATGCGGTAGGGCTGATTGGCCGCAACGTCGCGTTGACCTTCCCGTCCAGCAGTTCGTCTCTGTGCGGCAACGGCGCTCCTTCAGGATCGCGTTTCGCTCGCTCTCGATCATGGTCGTTTAGCGGCCTCGAAGCCCATCATCTCGCCCAAAGCGATTTATAGGCGGTGAGGGCGGTATTATAGCCGCTGACTGAGACGGCTCCGTCGAACTCGCTGTCGGCGCGGTTGGGCGTCGCCCTAAACATCAGACGCTCGAGGGAAGGGGCAAGTTCGGTGTTGCCCGGTGGCTCGTCGGCGCTGCGGACCTTGTGCCAGCTCATATGAGTGACGATTTGCGCGGGGTCATGTCGACCGTTCCATGCCATCATCGAGCAGGAAATCCGTAATCTTGCCGCCATCGGTGGCGGCCAGAGCCGGAGCGGTCGTCGCCAAGGCCAGGGCGGTGGCAGTGAATGCCTTGCGCAGCCAGGGGCGATCGATGGCTCCGGTTGGAAAGGCAAGTTTCGAGGCAGTGATTTGTTCCTCATTTTCCTGAACGGGCTGCGTCTTCGATCCCCGTGGGAGGATCGGCGGGCAGGCCGAGCCAGATGATCATGCGGCCAAGGCTCACTCGAGCCCCATCTTGGGATGAGCCCAGGAGACCGGCGGCGGTGTTCTTGGGGGGATGGTCATTGGAGAGACTTTCCTTGATCCGCGACGCCTTGCGGACGACCATGCATGCACCGTGCCAGATCAGAAAACATTCGAGGCATGTGGACAAGTCAGTCTGACATGTTGTGCATCCGACATTGTGGGCCATCGAACAGGGCTGAAGGCGACGCGAGCACGGCTGAGAATATCTTCTTCATTGGAAGACGATTGGGCGCGCTGCTGGGGAAGGGGGACAGGATGCGCTTCGAAGGCCGCTGCACCGACGGTCAGAATTGAAATGTTGTCGCTCCAGCGGACCGATGTCCTCGACAGTCAGACCGGGGGTGCTGAAGGGTAGAGGCGTGAGCAGCGTAGCTAAGTGGGCGCGGACCCAGCTCGCGCGCGAAGACGTACCTGAAAAAAAACGGCGGGTGGCGACATTCGCGAGGCGCTGGAAAACGAGGTCGTAGGACTGGGCGGGAAAAACGATGCCGTTGCTGTCTTCTGGCGTGATGGCCTGCCGCGAGGCGGTTGAACAGTGATGAGTTGCTGCGGAAAGGGGAGTTTTTTCGCGGGACCTTGGTCAACGTAAGAAACAAACGTCGAGCTCGCCTTGGATGGGGGCATGCAGCACATTTGCCGCTGCAGGACAGCAGCACGGAAGCTGTCCGCGCTTGCCGTCGTCCATGGGAACCAAACAGCAGAATTTAGCGGTCGCGATTGATTTCATGTGCATAAAATACCGCCTGGTGCGCTCGGCTGCAAATGCACCCTGGCGAGTGGTCGCTTAGGTCAAGAGCATCGCGTGAGTAACAGCCTTACCTGATGCGCGCTAACCGCCTCGCCGGATTGTGGAACTGCTCGCGGGTGGCTTCTACCACAAACAGCAAGGTCATGAAATCAAGCAGGAAGTCGTCAATCGCTTGGGCGATTGTTTCTGACTTGCCCTTGAACTGATCCAGCAAAACGCGCGCGCTATCGATCGCTTCCACGCTGGTCGCATCGATCAACCCCTCGACCCTCTTGAAACAATCCAACTCGAAACTCCTTAAGGCGCTCCCAAGGTGTTATGCACGAAGGCAGCTCCGTGAACTACCCGGCCTTTTGACCTGGCGGCACGAGCAGCGGTCGGCCTTACGTCCCGCGCCTCCAAACACGAGCCATCGACGTGGGCTGAGGAGCGTTGGAAGAAATTGGGCGCTTCCGGCCACGCTCGAGCGGTAGTATAGGACAGTGCTTGCTGGCGGCTACGCCCACAATGGAGTGCGCCAGCTGATCGGGGCTTAACAATTTTTCGCTTTTTGCTGCGCCCAACTCTCGGCTATGACTCGGACAGGCCTAATGGCCGCCCACGTGCATTATAGAAGAAGGAACAAGTATATGACGACTGGAACGGTAAAGTGGTTCAACAGCACCAAGGGGTTTGGATTTATCCAGCCCGACAATGGCGGTCCGGATGTTTTCGTCCACATTTCCGCTGTCGAACGCGCGGGCCTCTCGACCCTCGCTGACGGCCAGAAGATCAACTATGAGATCGAGCAGGACCGCCGCACTGGCAAGTCCTCAGCTGGCAGCCTGAGCAAAGCTGGTTGAAATTTTCTCCTGCGAAGTCGCAAGAGTGGGCGTGTAGGCCCGGAAGTGCTCACTGCCGCTCGATAGGGACGAGCAAAAAGTGAGGGCAGCAGATTGCTGCATGGGTCGCGAATTCCTCATGAAACAAGTTGTTGGAAAGGAAGGCGGGGTTGGCCCGCCTTTTTTATGCGACGCCCAGATTTAGCCGACGGCTGCAACGCTGCAGAAGGAATTTCAATTGCCGCAATCAAGCCGCGACCTTCTTGCGAGTTCGCTTCGTCGGCACCGGCGCTTCCGGCTCTCTCGGCGCTTTCGGTTTGCGGCCGAGCCCCATCGTTTTCGCCAGTGACGAACGCTTCGCGGCGTAGTTCGGCGCCACCATGGGATAATCCACCGGCAGGCCCCATTTGGCCCGATATTCACCCGGCGTCAGCCCATAGTGGGTCGACAGATGGCGCTTTAAAGATTTGAATTTCTTCCCGTCTTCAAGGGAGATGATGTAGTCCGGTGTCACCGACTTCCTGATCGGGACTGCAGGCGTAAGGGCAACCGGCTCTTGTGCAGAGATACCTCCGGCCGTCGCTCTCAGAGCCGCATGCACTTGGCCGATGAGGGCAGGGAGATCCCCCACCGGGATCGGATTGTTGGACACGTAGGCCGACACGACATCGGCGGCAAGCTCAATGAGGGTGTCGACGTTTTTTCCGGCTTCTTCTGTCATGAAACTCTCCAGGCGGTGAAACATAGTCAGCGAAGCGTCGCTTCATAGGGCCGGTTGCCGCTGAAAGCAACAATGTCTCTGACTGCGTTATTGCCAATGCTCGTCCAGAAGCGACATCGATGCACCATATTTCGCGGCGTGACCGCTGAGCCACTCGATGTTGGCGACCCTGCCGAGGTGCGTGGCGCGTGCCGCTCTAACTTAGCGCCGAAGTCGCTAGTAGCCTCGAGGCTAAGCGCGCTGTTTTTGTCTCGCTTTGCTTCTTTGGAATGTGAAATCGAGCGATAGTAATCGCTTGCTGGTGGCGTCAGGCACGATGGAACAAACGTTCATTGGCAATGGCCAAAGTGATGTAAGTTCATCGCCCGGTGAGCCGCTCTTGCAAGGGGGCTGGGAACCGCCGCTGATAAACCAAGGACATCAATGTATTTCGAGGCGTTTCTTAGCCGGTCCTGGAGAGACGGCAATCGCTGCGGACGACACCTGTTCCACGATATCAAACAGCGCGGCGACACGGGCAGCTTCTCGAATCTCGAGCGGCTTCTCGCAAGCTGGCGCCGCGCCAAGAGGCCGGGCAAGGACAGTGCGTCGCCTGCTTCAATCATACGCATCAACCAGCCAGCGACGCTGTCCCACACGGAATCCCACGACCGGCCGTGTGATCTCGCCGGTAGTCGCCGAGGCCCTCTGCACGAAGCCTCGGGATGTGCTGACGATCAACAGGCCAAGAAGGTCGACGTCCTGAAGCAGGGATCACATGAGTTTGCCACGATGCGCAGGCTTGCCATGCGCTTCCGCGGCATTTTGCGGTGCCTGTGAATTCGGCAAGCTCGACACTTCGATCGACGTGGCGTCAACTCCGGGCTCGTCGCCATCACGCGTTTCGGTCTAGTCCTACGCCGTGACGTTGACGCCGTTCGCGCCATTGAACTACCGTGGAGCAACGGCCAGGCGGAAGGGCTGATCAACCGCCTGAAGACGATCAAACGTACCATGTAAGCTGAGCGGGCTGCGAACTCCTTAGGGCACGCATGCTGCCACTCAGCCGGCCTGATCACCACACAAAACGAGGAAGAACCTAGTCAAGTGCAAAGGGACAATTGCCTCGACAGCGGGTCCCGGAAGGTTTATGCTGCCCAATGTTACCGCAATCCGGAATGGCGATTGAGTACCTTCACGAGTGAAGGGAGTGGAACTGCTTTGTCGGCCAAATTGTTGACGGAACGCCCGGCGCCCATTGTTGCTACATGTCTAGATTCTTGGGGCGTTTTGGATGATGCAATCCACCATCTCACTCCAAAGGGCAGTGGAATCTGGAACAATGTCGCTTTTGTACGCACGACATCCTTCGTGCCCGATTGGCATATTGTCTTTAACTCTGCTTCTCTTTTTGGGCTCCCTGTTGATATCGAGGCGAGCCCAAACAGGACAATTTTTGCAATCGGTGAACCGCCGACGAAAGCTCATCGCGCATTTCATGAAGGGCAGGGGAAAAATACTATCGTCCTGACGTCTGACGCAGAGCTGGCTGCTCGGAAGAATGCAGAGCGTCGATTCGTTTTGTCTCCACCGATCACTCGGTCCTGGTCTGTAAACAAGACATATGACCAACTTCTGGTCAGCGAAGTCGTGGACAAGCCGCTTCGGCTCTCATGGATTACCAGTAACATCGCCCTGCTTAAAGGACATCGATATCGGCTGGCGTTTCTGGAACGGCTGAGAAAGGAGCTCGACTTTGACCTGTTCGGCCGAGGTTTTCGGCTGATTGGAGATAAATGGAACGCACTCGCACCTTACCGTTACAGTATAGCGTTCGAGAATACTCGTGCTGATTACTATTTTACAGAGAAGCTTATGGACTGCTTCGTTGCTGAAACAATGCCGATCTATTATGGCAGCCCGGCAATCACGAGGTTCTTCCCTTCGGACTCTATGGTTCTGATTGACCCAGAGGACAAGAACGTAATCCAAAAAATTCAAGAAATCATCAACTCGGACCTCTGGAAGGAACGTCGCGGCGCAATAAGAGAGGCGAAGCGGTTGGTCCTCGAGAAATACAATACGTTTGCTTACCTCGCGGGCTTCATCGAAAGCGTTCAGGATAAACCCTTACCGCCCGAAATTATACACATCGATTCGCCTGAGGTCGATTTTGGAATAGACGAATGAAGTACTCCAACGCTCGCTTCGCGTGCCCGGCGGTTGGTGGTCTGGCGAGATCGGTGCGGAGCGCTCGGCGGAGAATGCCTGCTGCGCAGACGGGCCGGCACGGGCGCACAAGGTCATGCGCCCCCGGCTGCCGCTGATCAGACGAACTGGGGAAGGCCAGGAACGGAATTGAGGACCTCGTCCACGAGTTCGTCGCCGGCATGTTCCTTGGTGAAGGCGATCGTCTCGTTGGCGAGGGCGGCGATCTTTGCCATGCTGAGACCCTCACCCATCAATTGCTGGCCGAGCCCCATAAGGCCGCCACCCTCTGGGTCGTCGCCATGATACTTCGCTACTAATTCCGAAGCTCCCGGAATGGCCTCGATCATGCGGGCAACGGGACCGTCGGCCGCGTGGCTTTGCAGGAAACCCAGCATTAACCCAACGGCCTTCTCTGCGAGAGCCGGGCCGATGCCGGCACCAGTGGCGATGCGCGGTAAGAATTCTTCCATGCAGGGTCTCTCTCTCTTTAGACGGGGCCGGTCCGGCGCCCAGCGCCCTTGGCCGAACCAAATTGAATTCCACAAAAATAGGCCGAGCGGAAGTGCTATTGCGCGTAAAACCGCCTCTGTCAACGCAAGCTGCGTCGGACGTGCGTGTTTCGCAAACCGAAGATCATTCCAATCACTTCATTACGCATTGGCAACCGCACAGTTTGCGGTGGCTCGCTTATGGGCCAATGCCCGCCCCCATCAAATGATGACGACAACTTGGTCATCGCCTAGGATCTGTGGATCAAGGTGTGAGGCAGTTACAGCGGGTGGACCTGCTCAAGCGCCGCGCCGTCGACACAAGGGCTAGATTGGCGATACTGCGCGTGTTGGCCATGTCTTTCCTCGCGTGATGGGATGTTCGTAGAAGCGGAGCTATATGCCGGTGTGACGACCGATAAGGCGGACCGGCTATTCCGACAGGGCATCCATACTGTCGCATAGACCGTCGCTGCTTAGGTATTGAAACCGCCATCGCTGGTGACATCACAATGTGCAGTCGGCGGGTGTCGATAAGGCCGATTCACGCAATCAGCAGGTCAGGAGGAACGAATGAACCCTGAGGTTTCAGAAGCTCACTTTTCGCAAGGCGTGCAGCGCACATCGTGCAAGAGATTGCCAGTCTTGCGGATGCTATCGACTTTCTCAACGATGGCGGGAAGATCGCATTGACCGAATCTACGAAGCCCCCCTCAGGGCGTGCTTTGATGCCGGTTGCCGAGCAGGGATATTCCTCCTCCCTGAAGTCCAATCGAGAAGAGCGATCACTTCCAAGAGGGTCCCAGCTCAGCCGGGAAAACAGGTGTCAGACCCCGGTCCTCTCCCTCAGTTGATCTAGCTCAGGGCGTTCATGAGCCGCAGATCGCATAGTGGCTGCGTGCACGACGCAGGAAGACCATTTATGAAAATCCTATTCAGTACGATGATGGCTGTCACCTTGCTGGCACCCACCGCCTTTGCTGCGGATTCGATCCCCACCGACCTCAGAGATACGGCATTGGCCACCTTCAGGGCTTTGCCATCCACCATGCCGACAGTCGCCAACAACCCGATCACCCCGGAAAAGATCGCGCTCGGCAAGGCACTATTCTTCGATCCACGCGTATCGGCGTCAGGCGTCTTGTCGTGCAATTCGTGCCACAACCTGGCCACCGGCGGCGACGACAATCACGAAACCTCGATCGGCCATGGTTGGCAGAAGGGACAGCGCAACGCGCCGACCGTACTGAATGCTGTCTTCAACATCGCTCAGTTCTGGGATGGTCGTGCCGCAGACCTGAAGGCTCAGGCGAAGGGACCGGTCCAAGCCGGCATCGAAATGGCCAATACACCGGGCCAAGTCATCGCCACGCTCAAGTCCATGCCGCAATATGTCGAGTGGTTCGATGCAGCTTTTCCGGCTGAAGCGGATCGGGTCACCTTCGACAACTTCGCCAAGGCAATCGAAGCCTTCGAGGCGACACTGGTCACGCCGGCCCCCTTCGACAGCTTCCTGAATGGTGATGAGGTTGCGATGACTTCCGAACAGAAACAGGGCCTGGCGCTTTTCATGGACAAAGGCTGCTCGTCCTGCCATGCCGGCATCAACGTTGGTGGGGAAGCCTATTACCCATTCGGCCTTGTGGAACAGCCCAGCGCCGAGGTCCTGCCGGACAAAGACAAGGGCCGATTTGCGGTCACCAATGCAGCTGACGATTCCTATGTTTTCCGCGTGGCGCCGCTGCGCAACGTTGCACTCACGGCGCCATACTTTCATTCGGGCAAGGTTTGGGATCTGAAACAGGCCGTCGCCATCATGGGGACCACCCAGCTTGGTGTGGTACTGGCGGACGAAGAAGTCGACCTGCTTGTTGCCTTTCTCAACTCGCTGACCGGAGAGGCGCCCGACGTCGCCTATCCCATCCTACCCTCAGAAACGGCGACAACGCCCCGGCCTGTAACGCAGATCTCAGGAAAATAAGGGCCAGCTGGCTGCGGACGTCGCAATCCAAAATGAGTGCGACTTTTACTTGGGCGACACGGAACTGCGACGTCCATCTCCGAATTGGCGGGACGCTAGCGATACCCGAAACCTGCCACCGCGCCGTAGTCTGCGCGAATCAAGTGGAGGCGGACAGACGCAGCACCATATATTGTGGCCGCCTGAGCGAAGGCGCCAAGCAGTCTACTTTAAGAAACGACGCGTGTACGATTTGTTCGAGGCGCGGGGCCCTGTATGTTCCCAAGAACCAATATTATAGCGTGGTGCCACATTTAGATTTCTGCGGGATTAGGACAAGTGCCGAAGGAAAATTGCACATTTTCGCCGGTGCTTATTTCCAAGAGTGTGCCGGTTTGGCATATTCACGGCCGACATGCGCCAGCCGGTAGCTCACCACACGGTGAGGAAGGAGAAGGCTCAGGCCTGCACTTTCTTCCGGAGCGCGCGCGCTGCAGCGACCATGTTCATGAGGGCAGGGCGGACCTCCTCCCATTTGCGTGTTTTGAGGCCACAGTCCGGGTTTACCCACAGTTGGCCGTCGGACAGTCGCTCGCGTGCAAGCATGATTAGGTCCGAAATCTCGCCGACCTCCGGGACACGTGGTGAGTGAATGTCATAGACGCCGGGACCGATTTCGTTCGGATATTTGGTGCTCGTGAAGGCGTCCAGCAGTTGCATGTTCGAGCGCGACGTCTCAATCGAAATGACATCGGCATCCATTTCAGCAATTGCGTCGATGATCTCGTTGAACTCCGAATAGCACATGTGGGTATGGATTTGAGTCGCGTCCTTTACACCCGTTGAAACGATCCGGAAGCATTCGACAGCCCATTCGAGATAGACATTCCAGTCGGACTGGCGCAGTGGCAATCCTTCGCGAAACGCGGCCTCATCGATCTGGATCATCCTTGCGCCGGACCTTTCGAGATCCGTGACTTCGTCGCGGATGGCGAGCGCGATCTGGCGGCAGGCTTCGGAGCGGGGTACGTCGTCGCGAACAAAGGACCAGTTGAGAATGGTGACTGGGCCCGTGAGCATTCCCTTCACGGGCTTTTCCGTAAGCGACTGGGCGAATTGCCACCAGCGCACCGTCATCGGATTGCGCCTCGATACGTCCCCGAAGATGATGGGGGGACGCACGTAGCGCGACCCATAGCTTTGTACCCAGGCATGCTGGGTGAAGGCGAAGCCGGACAGCTGCTCGCCGAAATGCTGTACCATGTCGTTTCGTTCGAACTCACCGTGCACCAGCACGTCCAGCCCGATCTCTTCCTGCCAACGAATTGCTGACTCGATCTCCTTCTTCAGGAAAATCTCGTAGTCGACATAACTGAGCTGGCCCTTCGCATGAGCGGACCGCGCGCGGCGTACCTGCGGCGTCTGCGGGAAGGACCCGATTGTCGTCGTCGGGAACGGCGGCAGCCCGAGCGTGCCGGCCTGGACTCTGGAGCGCTCGCCAAAAGCGCTCTCTCGTCGTTTCATGCTATGGTCAATGCTGGCGATCCGCCCCTCAACAAGCGGATCATGGATCTTCGTGGACGTCAAGCGAGTGGCGGCAGCCTCGGCAGTCGCTTTCAACGCGCCTGCCACCGCATCCCTGCCTTGGGACAGGGCCCGGGCCAGCAAGACCAGCTCGTCGGTCTTCTGGGCCGCGAAGGCGAGCCACGACCTGATGTCGGCCTCGAGTTCCGTCTCCATGCGCAGGTCAATCGGCACATGCAGCATCGAGCAAGAAGGCGCGATTTCGACGCGGTCCAAGGGCCAGCCGGCGACGATCGGTTTGATGCGGTCGAGAATGGCGGGCAGGTTCGCACGCCAGACGTTGCGGCCATCGATCAAGCCAAGCGAGAGCACCAGATCCTTCGGAGCGAGCCGACCCACCGTTTCCAGCTGCTCGGGAGCGCGCACGAGATCAATATGCAGCCCGGCCAGGGGCAGAGAAACCGCGGTTTCGAGATTGTCTCCCAGCGACCCGAAATACGTAGCCAGCATGATCTTCAGCTCGGGCGCGGCTTTCGACAGCTGGCCATAGGCGAATTCGAACGCAGCTTGTTCGTTCGGGTTCAGATCGAGGACAAGCGCTGGCTCATCGATCTGCACCCAGTCGGCTCCCGACAGCTTCAGCCTCTGCAGGACTTGCTCGTAAACGGGCAGCAGCCGCGGTAGGAGCGCGATGGGACCGAACCCTTCGGCAGGCGATTTCGCCAGCTTGAGGAAGGTGATGGGTCCAAGGATGACTGGGCGTGTGTGAATGCCGAGAGCTTTAGCCTCGAGGAAGTAATCGACCGGCTTCGATGACGAGAGGGCGAACGTCTGATCATCATCGAGTTCCGGCACAATGTAGTGGTAGTTGGTGTCAAACCACTTGGTCATTTCCATCGCGGTTACACCAGGTCCATGAGCCTCCTCCTGGTGACCAGCGTGTCTACAATCCTCGGTCTGAGCCGGGTTGCCGCGCGCCATTGCGAAGTAGATGTCAAGTGGGACCTCGCCGCTATTCCAGCCGTAACGGGATGGAACGGCGCCGACCATGGCTGCGGTGTCGAGCACATGGTCGTAAAGCGAGAAGTCGTTCGACGGGATTTTCGATACGCCGCGATCGCGCTGCTCCTCCCAGCTAGCGGCACGGAGCGCCTTCGCCATCGTGAGAAGATCACTAGCGGACGATGTTCCGGACCAGTAGCTTTCAAGCGCGAATTTCAGTTCTCGCCGACGACCGAATCGCGGCACGCCGAGCGTTGCTACCGGAATTCGCTGAGAGACAGTCATGTCATACCCCGTTGATTGGGGCGTCGGTGACAAGGAAGACGCTAGCAGGCCGGCACCAACGCCGGGTTGCAGCGGCCACCGAGACACCCCGCCCGTGGACGTAATTCGCCGTGGCAGGTCTCCTGGCTCGCGGGGTCACTACCCGTCTTCCCGAGGGTATTCGCCTCGGTGACATGAGTGGGGTTGACTCGCCGCTAACAGTTGCGGGGGCAGCGCCGGCATCGCACCGGCTTCCCTCTTAGCTTCGCTGCGGCAGCGCCGCACGCGAAGAACCACGACACGCAGACAATCACAACAATCCGCTCTCTTGTCAATGACGCATAACGAAATGTTTATGTCGTTATGCGATCGCGCTTTTACGCTTGTCTAACATTGTGAAATATTCAGTCGCCCATTGGCGGCGCTGCTGCGCTGCCACCATTGTCCAACTAATGGATTCCTGTCGGGCTGCGACATCCCTCGCAGGGTCGCCCATGAAGGATTTCGGACAAGACTTCAAGCGCGTGACAACGTCGTTAGAATGCAGAAGATCGCAGCGAGCTTTGACACAGTTCCGCCACTGCGATGATCGCGTCAGTAGGGCGGCTGGTTAGTTGCCGCGCATCTACAGCAACCCAGCCCGTTCCGCCTCGCGGCGCAAATTCTGCCTTGGCCTTGGGCCGATCTGCTGGATCACCAGGCCGGCCGCCAGCGAGCCAAGGTCGCCGCAATCCTTCAGGCTGCGCCCGCTCGTATAGCCATAGAGGAAACCGGCGGCGTAGAGGTCGCCGGCGCCGGTGGTGTCGACCAGCTCGCGGATCGTAGTCGCCTGAATGGTGACGGTCTCGTCGCCGCGCACGATCACCGAGCCTTTTTCCGAGCGGGTGACGGCGGCAATCTTGCAGTCCTTGCGGATCGCCGCCAGCGCCTCGTCGAAGGATTTGGTCTGGTAGAGCGACTTGATCTCGTGGCTGTTGGCAAAGACGATGTCGACGGTGCCCGAGCGCATCAACTCGAGGAACTCGTCGCGGTAGCGGTCGACGCAGAACGAATCCGACAACGTCATCGACACTTCGCGTCGGGCCGCGTGTGCGAGCTTCGCCGTCTGCCGGATCGCCTCCTTGGCGCGCGGCGGATCCCACAGATAGCCCTCGAAATAGGTGACCTTGGCGCCCGACGCCTTGTCGGCCTCGACGTCTTCCGGCCCGAGTTCGATGCAGGCGCCGAGATAGGTGTTCATCGAACGCTCGCCGTCGGGGGTGACGAAGATCATCGAGCGCGCCGTCGGCGGCTGTCCCTCGAGCGGCCTGGTGTCGAAGGCAACGCCCTGGGCATGGATGTCGTGGGCGTAGATTTCGCCGAGCGGGTCGTTCGACACCTTGCCGAAGAAGGCGGCGCGGCCGCCGAAGCTGGCGACGCCGGCCGCCGTATTGCCCGCGCTGCCGCCGGAGGCCTCGATCGCCGGGCCCATGCGGCTGTAGAGCAGCTCGGCGCGCCTGGTGTCGATGAGGTTCATCGCACCCTTGATGATGCCGTTGGTCTCGAGGAATTCCTCGTCGCACTGGGCGATGATGTCGACAATGGCATTGCCGATGCAAAGCACGTCATAATCGGGCATCAATGTCTCCGCCAAAAAACCCGAGCCGCTTCTCGCCACGCCTGCCAGGCGTGGGTCTGCCCGGTGGGAATGGGCTTTTCCAATCCGTTCGCCGGTCTCACGGGGCGGCGAGTCCTGCCTCGCGACGCAATTCGTCTGCCCTGTCTGTCTTCTCCCAGGTGAAATCAGGCTCTTCACGGCCGAAATGGCCATAGGTCGCTGTATTGCGGTATATAGGGCGTAAGAGATCAAGCATCTTGATAATGCCTTTCGGTCTGAGATCGAACAACTCTGGAATGAGGCGCTCGATCCTGCTCTCCTCAACCCTGGCTGTCCCGAACGTGTTGACCATGACGGAAACCGGACTGGCCACGCCGATTGCGTAAGCAAGCTGCACCTCGCACACGTCTGCGAGTCCGCTAGCGACGATGTTCTTTGCGACATAGCGGGCCGCATAGGCAGCTGAGCGGTCAACCTTGGACGGGTCCTTGCCCGAGAAGGCGCCGCCGCCATGACGACCCATCCCGCCATAGGAGTCGACGATGATCTTGCGTCCAGTGAGACCGCAGTCGCCGCGCGGCCCGCCGACTACGAACCGCCCCGTCGGGTTGACCAGAATTCTGATGCCTTCCGTCTCCAGGTGGGTCGGCAGGACAGGCTTTATGATTTCCTCAATGACGCCCTCGCGGACAGTCTCTTGCGAGACCTGCTCGTCATGTTGCGTCGACACGACGATGGTATCCAGGGCGACCGGGCGCAACCCCTCATAGCGCACTGAGACTTGGGATTTCATGTCAGGACGCAACCAGCCAAGCTGTTGTGCCTTCCGGACATACGCCTGCCGTTTCGTCAAGCGATGAGCGAGCTGGATCGGCAAAGGCATCAGGGTATCGGTTTCTCGGCATGCGTAGCCGAACATGAGGCCCTGATCTCCCGCTCCCTGCTGGAGGTCTTGCCCTCTTCCCTCGTCAACGCCTTGGCTGATGTCGGGCGACTGCTCGGTGAGGGCATGAACGACGGAGCAACGCCGGCCGTCAAAGCCGACGGCCTCGTCGTCGTATCCAATGTCGAGAATCGTATCACGCGCAACTTGGCTATAATCCACCTGGGCATCGCTGGTAATCTCGCCAGCCAGAACGACTATCCCTGATTTTACCAACGCTTCACAGGCGACGCGCGCCTTGGGATCTGTGCGGAGGATGGCATCGAGGATGGCATCCGAGATGTTGTCAGCCAACTTATCCGGGTGCCCCGCGCCAACCGATTCGGAAGAGAACACGAACTGCCTAGCCATGAATACCTCGCTTCGGATGTTGGATGTGGTATGGGCATTTTGCTTGGCCCACCTTACTTGTCGGAGATGCCCGGGACCTCGAACGCAGCGCACAAGTCGGCAACGTCTCTTCGCACACAGGCATGGAGATCTTCGTCGTCTGGCCGCTGGAGGACGGAGTCAATGAAGCCAGCAATTTGCTCCATTTCCACATCGCGCATGCCCATTGACGTCACTGCTGGCGCCCCCAGGCGAATTCCGCTTGTGACCGCCGGATCCCGCGGGTCGCCAGGAACCATGTTAAAGTTTGTGATGATTCCTGCCTTTGCTAGTCGCTCGGCATAGGCCTTGCCCGATAGTGGCCGATTGCGAAGATCAAGGATCAGCATGTGATTGTCCGTCCCCCCGGTAACCAGGTCATAACCTCGCTCAAGCAGTGCAACTGCCAGAGCCTTGGCATTCTTAACCGTCTGTTGGCCGTAGCTTCGGAAGGACGGGTTCGCGGCTTCGTGCAAGGCAACCGCTAGCGCAGCGATGGCATTCATGTGAGGCCCGCCTTGCAGGTGAGGGAAGACCGCCCGGTCTATTCGTCTGGCGAGATTGTATTTGCTCTTTGTATGATACAGGGCCTGATAGCGATCTTCGTTCCTTGACAAAATGAAGCCACCGCGGGGACCGCGGATCGACTTATGGGACGTGCTGCTGACCACGTCGCAATGGCCCACGGGATTCGGGTGCGCTCCCGCGGCAATCAGGCCGCTGATGTGCGCAATGTCGGCTACGAGATAGGAGTTCGCTTCCAGGGCGATTTCTGCCATTGCCGCGTAGTCAAAGACACGCGGGTAAGCAGTTCCGCCGACCCAGATGAGCCGCGGCCGTTCCCGCTTGGCTGTCTCGCGCAAGCGGTCATAGTCAATCTGCTGTGTCGTTTCATCCAACCCATAGGGGACGCGTTGATAGTCAGTACCGGAAAAATTGATGGCCCAACCATGAGTCAGATGGCCCCCTTCCGGAAGGGGCAAGCCCATGACTTTGTCACCGGGACTCAAAAGCGCACGATAGACAGCCTGGTTGGCCGGTGAGCCGGAATAAGGCTGGACGTTGGCATGCTCGCTGCCAAATAGTGTTTTCAAGCGCTCAATGGCTAGCTTCTCAAGCTCATCAACGATCTCGTTTCCAGCGTAGTAGCGCGCACCGGGGTACCCCTCGGCGTACTTGTTCGTGAAAATCGAGCCGTTCGCTTCCAGCACGGCCGAGGACGCAAAGTTCTCTGAGGCGATGAGCTTGAGGGTCGTCCGCTCCTGCTGCTCCTGTCTCAGAAGCAGCTCGTGAACGCGGCAATCAACCGCGGCCAAGGAAGACCGCCCATAGGTGTCGGGCTGCGCGATCGCGCCGTCGGCGGAGTTGTCCATGGTAGCTTCGCACTCCAATTGGATTGACCTACTTCACTATCAGGCATGCGGTCCCCTTCGGCCGCGTGTTTCGTACCGCTTCAAGCCTTTGCAGGTCCTGTTTATTATAGCCGTCGCGATGGGGCAGGAGATCGACCAGTAATCGAACCAGCCCGCCGTCGTTGGATTCTGCTTTGAGATGGTACGAGCGCCACGGAGGCTGTTCGTTGCAGCAAAGCAAGTCGGCTCTGGCGAGTAGCCGGACGTGTCGCGCAACCCGCTCTCGACACACGCCCAGAATCTCCGCTAGCTCGCAGACAGTTAGGTCCGCATGCGCACAAAGGCCCAGGATTCGAAGGCGATCAGAATGGGCTGCCGTGCGCAGGCGACTGACCAGTGCCATCATGGGTCAGGCCCAAGTTCTACCGAATTTCTCATTTCCCGTTCTCCACAGAAGTTGCAGCTTTCGAAGGTTGTCCAACGACCAGACAAATCTCGGTGGCCGTGACCGACCGCCGAAATCGCTGTGTCGAACAAACTAATGGGCGCTCTTCTTGCCATTGCCTTTAGCCGAAATTGCAAGCAGTTCGGCGAGTCGGAGGATAAGCGGCGCCAAGGTTTGACCACTGATCTCAGATGTTGCAATAAGCCTACCATTCACAGCGAGCCGGAGTTGCTAAGAGTCTATGAATTTCCTTGAAGGATCTGTTGCAACGGTTGTCGAGCTGGCCTGCTCCCGGTTTGCAGCGATCAATCTCGAGCAGACTGACCGTGATGCAAAGATGAAGGAAGGTTCCCTTTCAATCCGATCTTCTTCCCGACCAAGTAGTGGTAGTCTCCTGACCTGACGATCACAGGTTCAAATCCAGTCCCCGCAACCAACGATTCTTGCGAAAGCAAGGCACCCAAAACCCCGGCCTCCGAAAGGACGTCGGGGTTTTTCTTGTTCGCCGCGAACCCGCAGGATTGCGGCAAGGTCGCCGCGAAGCACGATCGCCAGCTCATCTTCGGCGGGCACGAGGGTGACCTGATCGACCAACGTCCGGAAAACCTCCGCTGCCTCGGCCTTGCTGTCCGCGCTCTGTAGGCTCTCATAAAGTGTCGAAATACGCTGGCGGTATATCTCCGCCATGTTCAGATGCAGAAGCGGCGGCGGCTCGTCGACGTTGGCCAGCAACTCGGTCAGTTCCGCCTTGCGGGCTTCGAGGTCGCCAATCTTGTCCTTGAGCTGAGCCCCGGGCACACCATCCAGTATGGCTTGAATCGCTCGCTCCAAGTCTCGGCGGACGCGTTCCAACTCTTTGCGCTGGCTGATGACGTCCGAGCTACGCTCAATCCGAGCCGATTCACCTCACGAGTGAATTCCTCGCAGAATTCCTTGAATAGCTCGGGCTCCATCAGGTTGGTCCGTAAGCCGCTGAGCACCGAGGCTTCCAGCGCGTCCCGCCGGATATTCAGCCGGTTATCGCAGGTGCCCTTATTCCGTGACGTTGCGCAGCCCAGCAGATCCTTCGAGATCATCATGTAGCCGCCGCCACAGCAGCCACACTTCACAAGGCCGGCAAACAGGTGCTTCGGATGCCGTCGCTTGTTCAGCGCATTCTCACCGGGCTCAGACGTCTCATAGGCGAGCGTTTGCTGGCGTGCCTTCACATTGTCCCAGACGTCCTGATCGAGATGCGCATCTCCGGCACTTCCTGCATCATCCACTCGGACTCAGGATTGAGACGCGACACGCGCTTTCCCGTATCCGGGTCTTTCGATAGCGGAGCCGGTTCCAGACGAGGCGGCCGATATGAAGTTCGTTGTTGAGGATGCCGACGCCGCGCTTCGGGTTAGCTGACAAGCAGTGACTTGAGACTCATCGTGGGGTCGGCCAGTGCTGCAGGCGAAAGCTTGAGGCGCCTCGCGATCAAGGTCTCGGAGAAGCGGATCTCCTTTGCGATGACGCCAAGTGAACCGAAGCCACACGCCGCAACAAGTTTGCTGTCGTGGTCCAGGTAGAATAGGACCGTGCCCTTTGGACCAAGATCTCGGTGCACGGCAGAGTGATCAGGGCAAATGCCCGCGATCTGAAGCGTCTCTTCATATTGATCCGACCAAAACCACGGAATGACGTCGTAAATTTGGTGTGCCCCCAGCATGTTGGCAGCCGCAGTCATCCCCTGACGTCGGGCGTTCTGCCACGCCTCCAGTCGCAGCCGCCTTTCATAAAGGGGGTGTGGAAACGAGCAGCAGTCCCCGGCAGCAAAAATGTTGGGATCGCTGGTCGCTAGTGTCTCATCAACAACTATGCCGTTGTCGACGGACAGACCGGCTGCCTCTGCTAGCTTCACGTTGGGCACGGCGCCGATCCCAACGACGACTTTGTTGGCGTAAAAAACTCTCGCGTCGTCAAGAATGATCAGCGTCTGCTCGGCGCGCCTTTCTATCCTGGTGATGGACGCAGCTGTAACGATCTGAACGCCAGCTTCCTCGTGCCTACCCTGAATCAAGCGGGCCAAGACTTCAGGCACCGCCCTGGTCAACAGACGCGGTCCGGCCTCAAGCACGACACACGATGCCCCGCGAGAGACCGCACTCGCGGCGACCTCCAGTCCGATAAAGCCCCCGCCAATGACAACGATTTTAGAGCCTGGTCCAATGGCCGCCCTCAAGCGAACTGCGTCGTCGTGTGTCCGAAGGGTGAGAACATTCTGCGCGCTGCCGTACCTCGGTGGGAGTGTACGGGGAGCGGCTCCAGTCGCAAGAAGGAGCCGTTCGTAAGGAACGTTCGGTCCATCGGAGATTTTCACCGTTTGACGCGAGCGGTCGATCGATAAGGCCGATCGACCGAAGAACGTCGTTACGCGGAGCTCCCTCAGACGATCGGATGTCAGTATGTGCCGTGGGCCCGGCGGCGGTTCTTCCACCAGAAACGCCTTGGAAAGGGGAGGCCGCTCATATGGCAAAGAATCTTCCGAGCCAATCAGGATCAACGGTCCAGTCCAGCCACCTTCGCGCAAAGCGGTGACCGCGGCTGCTCCAGCCTCGCCGGCGCCAACGACGACCATGGCTCGTTCGCTTTCCATTTGTCCCTCCTGACCAGTTCGCGTGTGTTGCCGCGATAAAAAAGGCGAAATAACCTCTGGCTGCGCCGGTCGCGATCGACTTTTCGGTCACATCCTGATGTAAACGGAGTCGGCTTCAACCTTCACTTGATAGCTTTTGAGGTCGATACAGGCCGGCAGGGCGCGTGACTCTCCAGATCGATAATCGAAGGTGCCGAAATGTTTGGGACACTCGATGATGTTACCGTCGACTATACCATCGGCGAGATGCACCTTTTCGTGCGAGCAGTGGCCATCCATCGCGAAGAACTTGCCGTCGGGCGACCGCACGACAACAAACGTTCGGGAGCCGACATCGACCCTCAGGGCTTCCTCGGGTTGGAGTGCGTCGACGGTGCACGCGACTACCCAGTTTTCTCCACTTGTCATAAGAGCTCCTTGAACATGGGTCGGTTCGAATACTCGCCGACATTGCTAGAGGTCGGCCCCGTCACAGGGCCGAGATTTTGATGTTGGATCGCTGGAAATTGCGATGTGTCTTGATCAGGCGGAGCCACCGCGGGTGTATTTCTTCGCCTTGATCCGCCTGGCCATCACCTCGTCGGACTCTGGCGAGCCGTCGTGGAAGGTGCCGAACCATTCATCGAGCGGGATGCGCTTCTCTCCGTAGTTCACTTCGAAATACTTGTGGTGGAGATAGTGATAGTAGTTGTCGGTATCGATCATGTGGTCTCCATCCACGACCATCTTGTCGAATCCCACATGCGACTTGGCGGGAGAGAGTCCTGCATGCATGAGTTGGAACATCGAATGAAGCGGATGTGAGGGTACGACGAAATGTATCACGACGCCCGTGAAGTACAGGAAGTGCTCGACGGGATGCATGGAAAGACCCGACCACGGCCCCGGGTTGACATTATTGTGGTGAAGTTTGTGAACCCAGTGGTATAAAGGGCCCACATGTATTAGGCGGTGAATTAGGTAGAAGTGCAGTTCGCGCCAGGCGGGCACGAGGATGAGCAGTGCTACGAAGTAGACAGGGTGCTTGGCGAAAGCGACATACGGGAGATACCCGTTGGCATAAAGCCACCATGTGGCGGCCTCGACCGCTGTCCAAATTGGAACCGCACTGCACATCGTCCAGAAGATGTTCTCCGCGTTCTGATTGCCGAACAAGAAGGTCGGGTTATCGATGTCGGGCCACTTCGCATTATACTTGAACTTCGTCTGCTGGCGCCGCATGACATAGAAGATGAGGTGAAAGCCTCCATAGAGAGCAACCGTCAAAGCAGCGTTTCGGGCAAGGATCAGCGATATCCATTGCGCATGAAACTCCCGCATGGTCTCGAGCGAAGGAGTAAGATAAAGCCATACGATCAATGAAGCTGCGAAATAGCCGGCATTCCAAGGCCAGAGGTAACCGGGGTATCCCAGAAACCAACGCAGGAACTTCAACGGCTGAGCTGGCCAAACGAAGATAGGCGAGCGTTGTAGCTTCTTATTCGGCGTCCAGTTCCCGCGCTTATCGCGCTTTCCGTAAAGGGTGTCGTCCATTTCCTTTCTCCAGTAAATCGGCATTCTGAACCCGTCACTTGCGCCGGGTTTGACCGTAGGGAGCAATCAGAGCTCTCGATGTTACGGGCCGGTGAGCTCTCAGGCCTTTTGCATCGAGCGCAGAGACGAAAGCTTCGAATTCCATGTCGCTGATCTTCGACATTTCCCGGTCACCGGGAAATGCCCTCATACAGACGTCATCACGAAACGCCCGCAGCGCGCGGACGCGCTCTTCCTGCACACGCTTCTTCAGTTCATGCAGATTGCCGTAGGCTTTGGCGTGTCGAGGCAGGCGCTCGGCCTCACCACATATGTCTTCCGTAAAAAGGAAGAGCGCGTCGGCATCGGGACCAGAACCAAGTGACACGGTCACAAGACCGGTACGTCGCCGTATCTCTGACATCACTTTGGCAGGAATAACTTCGCATTCGACTGCGAAGGCGCCAGCATCCTCAAGTCGCCGGAATCGCTGATACAGCTGGACGGCTTCGTCCGTGGTTTTTCCGACTGCGCGGAGCTTTCCCACCCATGTGGATTTTCTTGGTACCAGTCCGAGGTGACCCATCACCGGGATGTCTTCCGCAGCCAGAGCGCACACCGTGGACAGCCCCCTGGCAGTTATCACGGCGTCCGCTCCATCGGTGAGTGCCTTGAACGCGGATCGCAGAATTTCGTCGGGCGTCACTGCCTCGGCAAACCCAAGGGCAGCCGTTGTGAAGATCCTGCGCGATCCTCTTCTAACCGTTTCGACGTTGCGGGCGCGAGCGACAACCATCTCTATGCCCGCCTCTTCGGCTGCCGCGGCTTCCTCTTCCGTGTTAGCAGTGACCTGCGTGTACCGTTTGCCAAGCGACCGGGCGGCTCGGAGATCCGCAACGGTGACCGTACGTTCGGCCTCTTTGGCACTCCAGTCGAATATACGTTGCATGCTGGGTTTTCCTTCCCGTGAACTCACGGAGCCGTTTGGGCGATCTTGACCTCGGCCGCACAACACGTGCGCGACCGAGGAGGCCTTGGGAGGCATGGTAGCTAGTTCAAGCGGTGGGTATATTCGATGGCTTTGCATCGCTCATAACAGGAGCACCGCCCACCGCATCATCGGATCTGGACCAGACACCGGGCTTTCCCGGCCTAGCTACGCTGGCACATGTTCAGCGCGCTCTGGGAGAAGTTCAGTGAACGGTACATCTCATCGACTGCATCTCGTCTTGCCATCCCTGGAATTACCCCAAGCTTGGTGCACACCAGAGCGCCACAGGCGATGCCGAGCTGTGCTGCCTCTACGACGCCACGCCCCTCGGCTAGTCCCACAGCAAAGCCGGAGTTGAACGCGTCGCCGGCGCCTGTAGTATCGACGACATCGATCTTGGCTGCGGGAATTTGCACATCGATCGAATCCGTCACGATTAGAGCTCCCTTTTCACCAAGCGTGACGACCACATTTCGCGCGCCGCGCGATCGAAGAATATCGACCAGTTCGCGAGAGGGGCGAGGATCGTCGGCTTTGAGCCCGAGAAGGATCCTCAGTTCGCTTTCATTAGGGGTGAGATAATCCACGTACTGGAATATCTCATCCGGGAGCGGCGTCGCGGGCGCGGGGTTCAGGATGGTAATCTTGCCGTGTTTACGGCCTAGTACCATCGCGCGCATTGCCGCGGATACAGGCGCCTCTAGCACCGCCATCACAACGTCGCTGTCCTGGATGCAGCTCTCGGCATCATCTACGAAAGTGGCGTCCATGAGGCTTGTGGCGCCGTGGTCAATGATGACGAAGTTTTCGCCTTTCTCGTTGAGAATGATGAAACCAACTCCGGTCGGGCTATCTGCCACTTGCCGCACATGAGCGCTTCGGACGCCTTCGAATTTGTAGAGGTCGGTAGCGATCTCGCCGAACTTGTCCTGCCCAATCATTGCCACCAGTGCAGAGTCAGCTCCCAGACGCGCAGTAGCGACGGCCTGGTTAGAACCCTTGCCGCCCGGCCCCATGTCGAAGCTGCTGCCAAACAGGGTGACGCCGAAAACAGGGATTTCGGGAGTCCGAATGGTCAGGCCGACAGCGAAACTGCCGACGACCGTGATTTTAGGTTTAGTCATAGATCCCTCCCTCGGTAGCTAACGGGCAGCCGCCTCGAAGCCGTTTCGATTTATGGATCCATGCCGAATGAGGCGTCGGGGACAGCGGACATAAAGTACCTTCATTTCTCTCCTCCCAGTGCCTAGGATCACCTACGCATACAAAACGCGCATACTCCGGAGCGACCCGAAGGCCCGCCGTCAATTCACGAAAGCACCATAAGCTGGCCAGATAGCGCTGGAAATGGACAAATGTCGCGCCGACATGTATCAGACGCGCATGACAAATATACCGCAGCACACTCTGTTTCCGGAGAGTCACTACTACGTCCCGGAGGATGGCTGGACTCAACACGCTTACACCGTGGTACGAGCCGGTAAAGCCGTTACGTCGGTCGATCATTTTATTCAGCGTGACGCTTATCCGGGTCAAGATGTCATGGTCTGTCTATCAGGTCGCGGCTTTGTCCTGACGGAGGGTAGGACATTGAATGTTGAACGCAATCAATTGGTCTGGATTGCAAATGAACTCCCCCACGCCCATTGGCCGGATAGGACCGATCCTTGGACCGTGCTGTTTATAAGGCTCGACGGACCAAGTTGCACCGCGATTCGCAAGAAGGTCTTTGGTTCGGGACCGACGAGCGTTACTCTAGCTTCACTGGAGGAAATCGAATCTTGGTTCGGGTCACTGTTTGAAGCACTGCGTGCTCGAAGGGACGATATCGACCTCGCACTTAACCGCTTCGTTGGGGAGCTGGTTCACAGCATCGCAATGCCACGGACAACTTTCGGTAAAACCAGGCTTCCTGCCGCCTTGGCCGACATCGTCGGCAGGATGCGCAAGGAACCGCAACGATCCTGGCGTGCGGAAGAATTATCCGCGGTATCTGGGCTCAGTCCTGCTCAAACTCGACGGCTGTTCCAAAAGCATCTGCAGATAAGTCCCCGGCGGTGGCTTTCCAAGGAGCGCATTATGATGGCGCAAAAGATGCTCCTTGAGACCGATCTGACCGTTAGCGACGTCGCCGATCAATGCGGTTTTTTTGACGCCTATCACTTTAGCCGCGAATTCAAGCGGAGCATTGGTACAAGTCCGCGCTATTGGCGACGAGGTGAAGGACGTTGAATATCGCAAAAACCGCCACAACTATGCAAGCTCGCGGTGAGCCCCGATGCGGTACAGCCTCCCGCCGCGGACTGACGCCGTATCGATTGATGCAAAGATTGAAGCTTCCACCAATACCTCATGATCACCTCTAGCCAGCAGAAGCTGCGTGATTGGCGCTCTAAAACTTTTCAAACCCGACCATTTTCATGGCCCAGCAGCTGACGCCGCCTTTGTCGTTGCGATGGATGAACATCTTTCGGATCGACGTCTCGAGGTTTCTGCGCTCGATCGGGGACAGGAAGGCAATGTCGAGCCCGCGCGTGTGCTTGAACCTCTCGACTACCGCAGCGGTTGGGTTACAAGACGGCAATCTTGCGGCAGTTAGGTTCGTGACATGCAGATCCTCGATGATGTAAAAGCCGCCAGGCTCGACGATAGGAAAAAGCTTTGCTAGAGCAAGTTGCTGATGGTAAGCGGCGTGCGAGGCATCGTCGATGATGATCCTTACGGGCGGCAGTGAGCCCGCAAGGCGTTCCAGGGCTGCCGGATCGCCCATGTCCAGCCGCTCGAAACGAAAGCGGTCTATCTTGAAGGCACTGAAATCTGAAATGTCGCAGCCGATGATGTTAGCTTTGGGAAAGAACTCCAACCACATCTTGATCGACGGTATGTCTTCGACCTTGCGAGTGAACAGTTCTTCGGGATCGGCACAGCCCCGCTGCAGTCCAATCTCGACCATCGTGAAAGGTTCGCGCCGAAATTCCTCGAACAGAAACGAGTAAAAGCTGGTGTAGCCATGGGCGTGGTAAACCTCATCGCCCTTGTCAGTTCCGAGCGCATTGGCCAGTTTCGTCAAATTTGGAACGCTCATTGTGAAATCACCCTTTTTTGCACCACCGCCACACGGAACGAATATTATCGGCTAGCACTGTCGTTACGAAGATTTGACGGAGCGAGCCATAGCGCTGATCATTGACCAGGCGATGCGTTCAAGACGCGTGCCAAACGTCCAGTGCTGATTTGTCTTGGCTATCCCGTCTGGCATGTGTCGCGTGCCGGACAGAACGTCGTAACTCCGACATCGGATCGCAGGCGTTCCATCTGGATGTCGTGCTTCTTAAGCCTGCAGCCGATCTGGCGCCTCGACGACAGGCCATGTCGAGGAGGGCCGGTTGAGGAAATGATCATGGCGGCGGCTCGATCGAAGCGGGGACGGAAGACTGTGCCAACATCGTGGTCCCTCCTGCAGTTTAAGTGAACTGACCGCTTTCCAGCGGCCGAGCATCTGTTCGGCGATGCGCGAAGGACGGTCAATCGTGGAGAAGGCGCATGAGCATCCCGATCGCACGAACCGTCGCCGAGTTGCGCATAGCTGTGGCCGGATGGCGTCAGGATGGCCTGAAGGTCGCTGTCGTGCCGACTATGGGTGCCTTGCATGAAGGCCATCTGAGCTTGATGCGTGCCACGCTCGCCAAGGCCGCGCGGCCGATCGCGCGGCCTACCCGCGCACTGAGCATGACAATGCCGCCAAGCTCCCGCCGCTCGGCGCTCATCTGCTCTACGCGCCAAATGCAGCGGACGTCTATCCGGAAGGGTTCGCCACCATGGTGTCGGCGGGTGGGGTGAGCGATGGCCTGTGCGGCGCGTTCTGTCCCGGCCATTTCGACGCGTGGCAACCGTCGTCGTCAAGCTCTTTCTGCAGACGCGTGCCGATCTCGCCTTCTTCGGCGAGAAGCATTTCCAGCAACTGCACGTCGTTCGCCGGCTCGTCCGCGATCTCGACATCCAATCGAGATCGTCGCAATCCGACGGTGCGTCAAGCCGACGGCCTAGCAATGTCGTCGCGCAATGTCAGGCTCTCGGCCGAACAGAGGTTAGCGGCGCCCAAGCTCCCCAAAATCCTCCCCACCTCGGCCGAGCGCTGTCGGCGGGGGCGCCGGCGGAGCTTGTGCTTGCCGAGGCCAGGCAAGCGACCCTGCCGGTTACGACCAATTCGAGTATCTCAAGCTACGAGCAGACCATGACCTGTCGCCACTTGGAGAGCATGAGGAACTGTGGGGCGGTTGTGGCGGAGGTTCTCTGAACGGGCCGGAACCGCGCCACAGAAAGTGCCCGTTTTGCCGCAGCGTGACTGCCCCACAGTTCCTCATGCTCCCCTGTAATTCGTCGTGAGAAGCTTCGCCCTGTGCACGGCTTTCCCGCGCTCCGACTACTACGGAAGCTCCGCCCTTGGTGCCGTCTATCTCCGGCCGTCGCGGCTAGCCCAGTGCCATACTGGGCAGACAGTCCAAGTTCCCGTGTTCCGATTTCCGACCTTGATGCCCGTAGGCGGTGAGCTTTACCCCAGGCGATGCGGAAGACAGGGCCATGAGCGCTCCCCCGTCCGTCTTGGGCGCTTTTGACGCGCCCCGCAGGGGACCAGCCGACCGTGACTGATCGCTTCTTACCTGCCATGCCAACAGCACGATTTGGAGGCGTCAACGGTTGAATCCGAGGCTTCCGGCGCTCGCTTCGTTATCTCGCCATAGACACTGTGGTAGCCCGGCCTGCGGTCGATGGTCTGCACCCGGTACAGTTCAGGCCGATCTGCTTCTGACACCCAGCCGGCGACGCCCGGTCGAGCTTCTCGGCCCCCTTCCGCCCGCGCTCCTGCAGGCGGGGCGGCATTGCAGCCGCCGGTCGAAAATCAGCAAGCTTGAGAGGTGGCTATTCCATGTTCACCTCCGGCGCCGCCATGGCGCACCGTCGAGACCGATATACCGCTCCATGGCTGTCCTCCGTTCGATGCCTGGGCCCAAATCGGAGCCCGTTCTTCATCCTATCGGGATAGCCAGCCGGCTAGAGGTTCGAACATCGCCGCCACGTCTGAGGTGGCCACCGCTCCCGCGATTACGTCATGTTTGTTCTTCGGTCCCCGCAGGTCAGTTGCTTTATGCGGTTTGCCGGTTGCTTACCGAATTCCAAGGGCACGAGCTGATGACGTCCTCAATCGCGGAAACAAGCATCTCACCAAGACGCACCGAAGCACGCGAGCGCGCTTGCTCGGGGGGCGCGATTAACATCAGATCGAAGAACGGAGCATTCTTCAACGGCCTGACCTCCGCATCAAAAGCGTCCTCGAAATAGTGAGCGGTAAAGGGATCGACCAGCGCGATGCCCAGTCCCGCCATCGCCAGATGGGCCGCCGTGAGAGAAATGTGGCCGTCGACGCTGCTTTTCTCCTGAATCAAACGGGCGAGCAGCGTGTCCTCGCATAAGGCAAGCATGTATCCCATGCCGGGCACGATTAGCGGTGTGTCGCCGCTGTTGGCGATGTCGAACACCTTGCCGGTGTCGCCGAGGCCTGTGTGGTGGGGGCCCCCCAGCGCGACATAGGGCAATCGCCACCGCGCCACGACATTGATGTCGCGCATGTCACTGAGCGGGCTCACCAGGCCGAGGTCGAAACGGCGAGTGCGGACCCAATGAAAGATGCGCTGCGTGCCGCGCAATTCCACAGTGATCGAAATGTCGCCAAACGCTTTCTGCCACGCGCTGACCGCTTTCGGTATCACCTGCGAAACGGCAGCCGGCACGGTTCCGAGTGTGATCTGGGTGCCTTTGTATTCACCGATCTCCTGCGCGGCGCGTTCGATTTCCGTTAAGCCATTGAACGAGCGGTCGACCTCTGCGAACAGCATTTCGGCCTCCGGCGTCGGCGAAACGCCGCGGCCATGACGGATGAAAAGCGGGTAGGAAACGCGGCGTTGCAACACGGCGATTAGCCGCGTGACGTTGGGCTGGGAGGTATTGAGCATCCGGGCGGCGGCCGAGATTGAACCGCTCGTCATAACGGCCCGAAAGGCCTCAATTTCACGGAATCCGAGCATCGCCAACCTATATCATATGTTGATATCATACATCCAACTTCATATTAGTCGAGATAGGTGAGATGTGCTTTTCTTGGGCAGTTCCAAGGGAGGACAAGACCATGACTCAAAATTTCCAAGCCGCGATCTCACGGCGCCAGTTCGGGCGGATGGCGGCAGCGCTGGGCGCCGGTGCTGCGCTGTTGCCGTTTGTCGGCGGCGTTGCTCGCGCTGAACCGAAGACCGGAGGGCGGCTGAGGATCGGCGCCAACGGGACCAATGCTTCGGAAAGCTGGGACCCCGCCACTTGGGGGGTCAGCGTCATCATGGGCCTTGGCGGCTTCGGCTGCATCTATAACAATCTGGTCGAGATCGGCTCCGATGGCGTGCTCAAGCCGGAATTGGCCGAAAGCTACGAGGCCGCGCCTGACGCCAAGACATGGACCTTCAAGCTGCGCTCCGGTGTGACCTTTTCCAACGGCAAGACCCTGACGGCCGATGACGTGGTGGCCTCGATCAATCACCATCGTGGAGCGGACTCGAAGTCGTCGGCCAAGCCAATCGTCGACGGCATCGCTAATATCAAGAGCGACGGCTCGAACACGGTCGTCATCGAGCTCAGCAGCGGCAACGCCGACTTCGGCTATCTGTTGAGTGACTATCATCTTGTCGTCGGCCCAGCCGACAATGGGAAGGTCGACTGGAGCGCCCATATCGGCACCGGGGGCTATACGTTGGCCGAATATGACGTCGGCAACCGGCTTCTGCTGAAACGCCGCGACGGCTATTGGAAGCCGAACGCCGCCTGGTTCGACGAAGTCGAGATCATTGGGATCGACGACGTGGCGGCCCGTATGAACGCCGTGCTTACTGGTGAGGTTGACGTCATCAGTAACGCCGATATAGCGACAGTGGGTCGGCTTAAGGCACGCTCGGACGTTGTTGTGGACGAGGTGACCGGCACCCAGCAGTTCACCATGCCAATGTTCACCGACACCGCGCCCTTTAACAATGTCGATGTGCGGTTAGCGCTCAAATATGCGATCGACCGCGAGGAGATGGTCCAGAAGATCCTGAATGGGCATGGCAAAGTCGCCAACGATCAGCCGATCGCCCCGGCTAACCGCTACTTCAACACCGACCTACCGGCCCGAGCTTATGATCCCGACAAGGCCAAATTTCATCTGAAGAAGGCGGGGGCCGACGGCCTTAAGGTGGATTTGCATGCCGCAGACGCGGCGTTCCAGGGTGCGCTGGACACCGCTGTGCTGTTCAGCGAGCAGGCTTCGAAGGCCGGCATCAACGTCAACGTCGTCCGAGAGCCGAACGACGGCTACTGGTCGAATGTCTGGACAAAAAAACCCTTCGTCATGTGTTTCTGGCAGGGCCGCCCCACCGAGGACTGGATGTTCAGCCAAGTCTACGCCGCCGACGCGCCGTGGAACGATACGCACTGGAAAAACCCGCACTTCAACAAGCTGCTGATGGAAGCGCGCAGCGAGCTGGATTATGCGAAGCGCAAAGAAATGTACGGCGAGATGCAGAGGCTAGTGTCCGACGACGGCGGTGTCATCATACCAATGTATGCCAACTATGTGTTGGTCCGCCGTGCAGAGGTAGCGCACGGCCCAAGCCTGAGTTCCGTATCCGAACTCGACGGATTGAAGTGCGGCGAGCGCTGGTGGTTCGCGTGACGAATAGTGAGGCCAGCCAGATTGGGACTGGCCCTCACACCTGATCTTCGACAAAAAAATCTGTCACCCAACTGGCCGCAGCTCGAGAGCGGGCGGCATGTATTTGCCGTGAATGGAGTATTATTCATGAACGAGAAACGACGGCTCAACCTTCGCCGTCTTCTGAAGCCGCGGTCCGTCGCCCTTATCGGCGGGCGCGCGCTTGCGCCATCGGTCCAGATTTTACGGCGCGCCGGCTTCGAGGGTAGGATCGATATCGTTAATCCGTCGCATGCCGAGATCGGTGGAATTGCATGCGTGCCGACTATCGACGACCTGCCGGAAGCGCCGGATGCCGCCTTCCTGAACGTCAACAGACATCTCACGATCGAAGCCGTTGCGGCGTTGGCGCGTCGGGACACCGGCGGTGCGGTGTGCTTTGCCGCCGGCTTCGGCGAGACGGGGGAGAACGGCAAGTCGCTGCAGAGTCGGCTTGTCGCCGCCGCCGGTGACTTGGCGATTGTCGGCCCCAATTCCAACGGCCTGCTCAACCGCCTCGACCGGGTGGCGCTGTGGCCCATGAACGACCATGAGCCCTACGCGGTCGAGAGCGGCGCCGCCTTCATCTCGCAGTCCGGCGGCATCGCCTATGCGTTCGTGCGCGACCGGCGCCAAGTGCGGGCCGCCGTCGTGGCGTCGACCGGCAATCAGGCCCTGCTGGATGTCGCCGATTGGCTGGCGGTACTGGGCGAGGATCCGCGCATCACAACCATTGGCATCTTCCTGGAAGGGCCTGGCGACGTGGCGGCGCTATCAGAAGCCGCCAAGGTCACCAGGGCGCGCGGCGTGCCGGTGGTCGTGCTGAAGAGCGGGCGCAGCGCGCTTGGCGCGGAGATGGCGCTCACCCATACCGGCTCGATGGCTGGCGACGACCACCTGTTCGACGCCTTATGCGACCGGCTCGGCTTCACCCGGGTCCACACGCTGCCGCAGCTTCAGGAGACGCTGAAGGCGATGAACGTTTGGCGCGGCCGCCTGCCGGGCAACCGCATGACGGTGCTGACGGCGAGTGGAGCGTCCCGCGCGTTGTTCGCCGACGCGGCGGCGGATGCTGGATTGGCGCTGCCCGCGCCCTCGGCGGCGACCGCGGCCTCGCTACGCGAGCAACTGCCCGACTTCGCCCATGTCTCCAATCCGCTTGACCACAATGCCGCCTACACCGGCATGGTCGGGCTTTCGCTGGAAAACGAGCCGGCGCTCTACGAGTGCTTCCGCACCATGCTGGCGGGCGGCTACGACATCGGCGTGATGAACTCCGACAGTGGGGACGGACTCGAATCGCCGAGCCTCAAGGCATGGGTGCGTGCAGCGAGGGACACCGGCATTGCCTCGGCGCTGGTCACCACCATGCCGGACTACATCTCCGAAAATGCCCATCGAATCTGCCGGGAGAACGGCATCGCTGCACTGCACGGGGTGGAGGACGGCGTGGCGGCGATCGCGGCGGTGGTCCGGCACAGCCAGCGCGTCGCGGCGGCTACTGATGGCGATATTGGACTTCCCGAGGCGGTCGCAGCCGACGGCGGGTCGCAGATTATCGACGAATGGGGCTCCAAGGCGGCGATGGAAGCGGCCGGCGTGCCTTTCCCCGACCGGCGCATGGTGGCGCGAGGCGAGGTGACATCCGCCGCCGCCGCGATCGGTTTCCCAGTGGTGCTGAAGGCGGTATCACCTCTGCTGCTGCACAAGAACAGGATAGGCGCGGTAGCCGTCGGCCTTGCGGACGGGGCGGCCCTAGCTAGCGCCCTCGACCGGATGGAACAGGCACTTTGCGCCGCGGGAATCAAGCCGGACGGCTTCCTTGTGGAGAAAATGGTTTCGGGCGCCGCCGCCGAGATCATCGTAGGGATCAAGGCAAGCCGTATCTACGGTCATGCGCTAGTGATCGGCGCCGGCGGCGTCGATGTCGAGCATATGAAGGATTCGACGGCTCTGCTTTTGCCGTCGACGCGCGCCATGATAGAGGCGGCCATCGGTGGCCTGAGAACGACCAAAAACTTAACTGAACAAGCCAAGAGCCGGCTGGCCGACATTGCCGAGGCAGTCGCTGCCTATGCGGTAGAAAACCGGCGTGAATTAGTATCGCTGGACATCAATCCGGTAATCGTTACGCGCGATGGCGAGGCGGTCGCCGTCGACGCTCTGATCGAGAGGAGGGTAACGGCATGAGCAACGAAGCCATCATCGGCGTGCGCGGCCCGGATTTTGAGGTGCCGATCGAGCGCGGTGCCATAAGGCAATTCGCACGCAGCCTCTATTCCTCGCATCCCGCCTGGATGGAGGCACGCGACGCTGTCGTGCCCCCGACCTTCCTGGTCATGGCTGGCTATCACTGGGGCTACATTCTCGAGCGACCGCCGGCCGGATCGGCCCTTGCCGGGATCGATGCGTACGGGACGACTGACGGCGAGCAGTCTTTCGAGTTTTTCGGTCCGCCGCCGCACGCCGGCGACAGCCTGATCGCCTCGACCGAGGTCGCCGATCATTTCTTCAAGGAGGGCCGATCCGGCAGGCTCGAATTCTTCGTCATGAAGACCGACTTCCGCGATGCGACAGACGGGCGCTTGGTGGCGCGCTGGATGCCAACTTCCATTAGACCGGACCGCCGTCCCGGGTTCGCCCCCGCTAAAACGGTGCGCGAGCGCCCATGGCTCAGGCGGGGGGAATCCCGGCTCGAACTCGATGAAGTTCGCGCCGTGAAGACGACTCTCGGAATTGGCGACGGCCCCGGCGAAGTTACGGTTTCGGGCCTGACGATGACCGAGATGATCCGCTATCAATGTGCGTCCGGAGAAGACTCACCAGCTCACCACGATACGTTCGCGGCACAGGCAGAGGAGGGGTTGCCGGATTTTATTTCCGTCGGTATGCACCATGCCGGCGTGCTGGGCGCCTACGCCGCCCACTGGCTGGGACCGGAGAATGTGAGAGCCATGCGCGCCCGCTTCCTGGCTACCGTCTGGCCGGGGGATGTGCTGACGTATGTTGGCCGGGTTCGCGGTTTCGGCGAGCGTGAGGAGGGCCAGACTGTGGAACTCGACCTGGAATGTCTGCGCGATGGCATGGCCGTGGTGCGTGCCCAGGCGACGTTCATGGGGCCAAAAGGATTATGATGCAAATAGCTAGGCTCGTCCTGCACCGGTTGGCGCTCGGCTTCGTCACACTTCTGATCGTCTCGATCTTGATCTTCTGGTCTGTGGAATTGCTGCCTGGCGACGCCGCGCAGGAAATCCTCGGCCAGTCGGCGACGCCCGAGACGGTGGCCGCGCTCCGCCACCAACTCGGCCTCGACCAGCCGCCCATGACCCGCTATGCCCACTGGCTGCAGGACATTGCCCACGGCGATTTCGGCACGTCGATCGCCAACAGGCTGCCTGTCTCGCAACTGATCACTGGGCGGCTTGGCAATACGCTGTTCCTGGCCGCGTTCGCAGGCACCATAGCCGTTCCGCTGGCTCTGATGCTCGGCATCCTCGCGGCGCTTCTGCGCAACTCCCTGTTCGACAGGGCGGCCAGCGTCTTGACGCTAACCGCGATCTCGTTTCCCGAATTCTTCGTTGCCTATATCCTGATCCTGTTCCTGTCAGTGAAGCTGGGGCTTTTCCCGTCGATCTCCAACATCACGCCGAGCACGGATTTCGCCGAACGGGTCTACCGCTCCTTCCTGCCTGCGCTGGCGCTGACGCTCGCGATCACGGCGCATATCATGCGCATGACGCGCGCTGCGCTCATCAACCTGTTCAGCCTACCCTACATCGAAATGGCCCGGCTTAAAGGCGCGTCACAGATGCGCGTCGTCATGGTGCATGCGCTACGCAATGCGCTGGCGCCAATCGTCAACGTCGTCGTGCTGAATCTCGCCTATCTTATCACCGGCGTGGTCATCGTTGAGGTCGTTTTTGTCTATCCCGGCTTCGGCCGGCTATTGGTGGATTCAGTGTCGAAGCGCGACGTGCCGGTGGTGCAGGCCATTTGCCTGATCATCTCGGTCACCTACATCTTGCTCAACCTGTTCGCCGACATCGTGTCGATCTTGTCCAACCCTCGCCTTATGCACGGGAAGTGAGGTCGCGATGGCGTCTTTGATCCGCACCGTGAAAGGAATGCCGCCGACGGCGCTGTTCGGCGTGGCTGTCATCTCGATCTACATACTGGTCGCTGTCTTTGCGCCGCTGCTCGCGCCCTACAGCGAACGCGAGGTTGTCGGCGGTCAATACCTGCAATGGTCGGCCGAGCATTGGCTTGGCACCGATAATCTCGGTCGCGACATGCTGACCCGGCTCATCTTTGGTGCCCGCAATACGCTCGCCATTGCCTTATTCGCGACGGCGCTAGCTTTCGTGATCGGGACAGTCGCTGGCCTCCTCGCGGCGACGGTGGGAGGCCTGGTCGACCAGGTGCTGTCGCGCCTTGTCGACATCATCATGGCCGTGCCGGGTCTGATCTTCATCCTGTTGCTGCTGACGATCTTCGGCACCGGAATCGGCACGCTGATCGCCGTCATCGCAATCCCCGATTCCACGCGCGTGTTCCGGCTGGCGCGGGCGGTTGCGCTCGGCATCGTTGCGATGGATTTCGTCGAGGCAGCGCGGGTGCGCGGCGAGGGGCTGTTGTGGATCATGCGCCGCGAGATATTGCCGAATGCTGCAGCGCCACTGGTGGCGGAATTTGGCATGCGCTTCTGCTTCGTGTTCCTGACCATCGCTGCGCTCTCCTTCCTCGGCCTTGGCATCAAGCCGCCGCTAGCCGACTGGGGTTCGATGGTGCGGGAAAACGCGACGCTGATCACCTTCGGCGACATCACGCCGCTGCTGCCGGCCGCGGCAATCGCGCTGCTCGCGGTCGCCGTCAATTTCGTAGTCGACTGGGTTCTTCACGAGGTCAGTGGGATAAAGGACTGAGCAATGTTGAGACCGGATCCGTCCAACAATCCTCTTCTGACGATCCGCGGCCTGCGCATCGAAGGCAAGGCTGATGAGGCCTGGAAGCCCATTGTCAAGGACGTCGACCTTACGGTGAAGCGCGGCGAGGTATTCGGCCTGATCGGAGAGTCGGGCGCGGGCAAATCCACGATCGGGCTTGCCGCCATGGGCTTTGTGCGCGACGGCTGCCGATTTACCGCCGGCAGTGTGCTGTTCGACGGCATCGAGTTGATCGGCGCGCCGCGCAAGGTGCGACGCGGGCTGCGCTCATCGCGGATCGCCTATGTTGCCCAGTCAGCGGCCGCGAGCTTCAACCCGGCATTCCGCCTGATAGACCAGCATGTCGAGTTTCCTGTCCTGCGGGGCCTGATGACCCGTGCTGAAGCTGAAGCCGATGCGATCGAGCTCTATCAGAAACTTCAGTTACCAAATCCCGCCGAGATTGGTTTCCGCTACCCACACCAGCTTTCCGGCGGCCAGTTGCAGAGGGCAATGACGGCCATGGCAATGGCTTGTCGACCCGATCTGATCATCTTCGACGAACCGACGACGGCGCTCGACGTCACCACCCAGATTGAAGTCCTCTCAGCGATCCGCGACGCGGTGCAATCGCTTGGCACGTCCGCCATTTATGTTAGCCACGACCTTGCAGTGGTGGCACAGATGGCCGACAGGATCATGGTGCTGCGCAACGGTGAAACCGTCGAGGAGGCGCCGACGCGCACTATGCTGTCAAGCCCTCAGGACGACTACACCAAGTCACTTTGGGCGGTGCGCAGCTTCCGTGCGCCTTTGCGGCCCGACGCGGAACCGCCGCCGCCGCTGGTCAGAATTGAATCCGTGGACGCCGCCTATGGAGCGGTAAAAGTGCTGTCTGATGTATCATTCGTGCTGCCAAAGGGGCGAACGGTCGCAGTGGTCGGCGAATCCGGGTCGGGGAAATCCACGCTCGCCAAAGTTCTCATGGGGCTGCTCCCGGCGAAGGCCGGCTGCGTCGAGCTCGCCGGAAAGACGCTGCCGCCCAGCTACCGCGAGCGTACAAAGGCCGATCTCAGGCAGGTGCAGATGATCTACCAGATGGCCGACACCGCGCTCAATCCTCGCCAGCGGTTGCGTGAGATCGTTGGACGGCCGATTAGTTTCTATCTCGGGCTAAAAGGCAGGGCGTTGGAGGCGCGCACGCGCCAGCTTTTGCAGGACATGGAGCTCGATCCGGACATCTACATCGACCGTCTGCCGTCGGAACTGTCGGGCGGCCAGAAGCAGCGCGTCGGCATTGCTCGCGCACTCGCCGCCGACCCGCAGCTCGTGATTTGCGACGAGGTGACGAGTTCGCTCGACCAGCTTGTCGCCGAGAGCGTGCTGAAGCTCCTGGTGCGACTGCAGCGCGAACGCGACCTCACCTACATGTTCATCACCCACGACCTCGCGACCGTTCGTGCGATCGCCGATGAGGTAGTGGTCATGAAGGAAGGCAAGGTCGTTGAGAAAAGCCCCAAGGACGAGATGTTCCGGCCACCGCATCATCCGTACACGGGATTGCTCTTGTCTTCTGTCCCCGAAATGGACCCAGACTGGCTGACACGGCTGACAGCAAAGAACACGATGGCGGTCAATACGTAAGCCTAGCCCAGCTTGTATGATGGCCAGGCACTTATGAATCGGGTTCGACCGATCTGGTGGAGTGTCTTGAGGCAGCTCGCGGAGGGCATCCCGCGCGCAATAAAGAAGCTTTGAGGTTATTCAGCGCTGTAAAGTTATCAGCGGATTGATGCAGCGATAGCTGGCTGGGACGGCTGTCGCGCCGGGGCGACACACCCGATTTGTTCCAGATTTGCATGGCGGCATTACGCAGGTCTCGATATTGAGCCGATGAGACAGCGTATTGTGGGGAAAGTGGAACAGGTCGGCCATCGGATCACGGATGGAAACGAACCGCTGAAGCTGGCGTGCCGACTTGAAGGGTTTCATGGTCCTTTCCCTTCGTCGGGTCGGCTGGTGTGAATTTTCCGCTCGATTATTGAGGCCTTTGTGCGACCGGTGTTCGACACCGGGCATGAGGTCGCGCCTGGCGCCATCATAGGACCGGAGCTTGTCGGTGATCATGACCGTGGTGTCTGCCCTTGAGCCTTCAGCAACTTGCGCATCAGACGCTTTGCCACCTTGGCATTTCGGCGGCATTGCACCAGAACTTCGAGAACGAAGCCGTCCTGATCGACGGCACGCCAGAGCCACTGCTACCATTGATGGCCACCACACATTCGTCGAGATGCCATTTGTCGCCCAGGCAGCCGGCTGACCGTCGCTTGATCTCCCGGGCGAAACGCCGTCCGAATTTCTCCGCCCAGCTTCGAATGGTCTGATGCGTGACGATGCCGCGGGCCGCCGGCTCGTCCTCAACCATGCGCAGGCTGAGCGGAACGCGAAAGTAGAGCCATCCCGCGTGCGCAATGATCTCGGCGGGAAAGCGGTGGCGACGATAGAAAGAGCGGATCACGAGCAACTTCTGACATAGCCCATGTACGCACATCTCATCAGCCGTCAGTTGACTTGACGGTGCCATCGAGATTGTCGCGAATGATGCGCCAGCGCATGGCCGGGGCTCCCGTGCGCAACAGGCAATCGAGGAAGCTGACGAAGTCCGGTTCGGTGCGCGTGTTTACGATAGAGCCGCCGACCATGCCGGTGACAACGTCGAAGTGGGCGATGAGCGTTTGCGTGCCGTGGCGGACATATTCGAACTCGCATCGCTCGACCTTGCCCGGCTTGATCGGCAAGGAAAGGGCGATCCGTTCGGGCGCCTGGATGCCGGTCATCCTCGTCGGCCGACACCGTTTTCGTCGTCTTTTGGGCTGCGATGCGCGGCGATAGACGCTGCACACATCGATGCATCTGGCTTCAAAGTCCGGATCGCGATTGGCCGTGATCCAGGGGCGAACCAGATGCGGCTTGAGGTCAGATTCTCTTTTAAAAGCGCCCCATAGACCGAGGCGAGATGAATGTGACTGCCGCGTCGTACCGCCTCGCGCGCCAGATCGCTCGCGCTCCAGTGGCTAATCGGAACCGCGCCGTCACAAACGCCGACGCCATCGGTTGACAGCACGATCGTCCGCGCCCAAAGCGCCAGTTGCTGGAGTGTCGAATGGCGGATCAAGCGGTCCAGCGAGCTGAGCCTCGGCGCTGAGCGTGAGCGGGGCAGAATGGCGCGACATAGCGTGCTCCTCAGGCTGCGAATCACCCAAAGTGTGTCACCAAATGCGCGCCGCCAGAACCCAACGAGTCGCAACTTCAGCGGAGGTGTGCTAGGAGCCAACCAACTTTGCAAACATTCCTATCCCCCTCGGAAACCGTCCAGAGTTCCGTTGGAGATAGGGAGCGTAGAATCCTGCAGAGAGCATCGGATGATCAGGAGGCAACGTGAAGAAGCCTCCGGCGGATTTTCGGCAATTTGCCGCTGAACAAAGACAGACTGGTACCGCGATACTCTCGCTCTCTGAGGTAGCATAATCCCAGGTCAGTTCGACGTCACGAGAGATTTCCTGAATAGCGATAAAGTCATAGGCTCCGAATCGGTTAGGCGCGATCGCTAGATTGGGATTACAAGAATGGTTCGAGCGGATAGCTGGCTCCTCAAACAGAGCATGAACATTCCAATCCATTTGAATTGTGTATATCGTCCTAACTTCTTCCAAACGGTCGATTAAACCAATCATAACGACCTCGCCGGGCAAGAATTGACGAGCAGAGAAGACGCCATGTCCTCTGTTGCTGCCTGTATCGACGATTTTCGTGTTGCGTGCATTGATTATTCTTGCGCATACAGCATCATCTTTCAATAGGGAATAGGATTTCTTCTTTTTATTCGGCATAACGCGATCCTTTTAATTAGACGCAGATCTGGAGCATCTAATGCTTTCGAACGCCTGCCGTGTGAATGGCGGCAGGCGGTACCGGTTCGGCAACGAAGTACATTCAAAATTTGTGCCCATTAGGATGACACGAGCTGAAGCAAGAGGTTTCCTTGCTGTTCAGCTATTTTCCCGAGACCGGACATGAAAAGGCTTTGCAACCGGTCGGGCGGACTCGACAAACCCGACAGAAATGTCGGTAAGCGTTCAATTTCTGCACCTAGGCCCTTTGTGAGCAGGATCGCAGAGATGTGTCCATTATCAATGCAAGAGATGGACGAACCTGGCAGTGGAAAGGTTGCGGTCATCACGGTGCTGGGGACGGCAATCGTCAGTCTGACCCGGTCGTGAGGCCCGTCTGATCAAAGCGTGTCTTGAGCCCCGGGGTTTCGGTCGCGGGCTTGCGCTGGCGTACGGCGTGAATGCGAACCTGTTGCGCAACTGGATTGCGCTGCGTACGCCTCCGGCGAGGCCTTCACCGGCTTTCGATTACCCACATCGTCGGCTTGATTCAATGGAGATGCCGAAGGCGATGTCGTGCAAGAGGGTCATGCCGCGCCGGGCGACATGTTGCCGGGAGGCGGATTATGTTTGCCGGCGAGATAGCCTCCACGCATGGCGATTTGCAGCAGGTAGGCGGCGAGCGTGGGCCGTTGGAGGCGCGGTCGCGTTCGGGACGCGTTGATCTGGTCTAACGCAGTGATCTCGGCGCAGGTGAGAACGTGTCGGGCCCGGCGTCTGGCTTGGCGCGCCGACATAGTGACGAAGAATATTCACCAGCTGACCACCGCGATGAGAGCGAGTAACTTCGCCAGCCTCAAGGCGGTTTCGAGCCTCGCCTCCTCGGCACGGCAGCCGGACTTCATTGCTTGTGGAAAACCTCCGCCTTGCAGCGCAGGGCTTACCAGCCGAGCTTCTCGACCGCCACGGAGAGATCTTCGACCGGCAAGTGGTTCCCAGCTTCCAGTCGATTGGCGAGCGATTGGCCGGCGGATTCGCTTCGGGGGCATGGATGTAGGTCAGAACCTGCCGGCGGTAATTTGTCGATAGCGGCGAACTTCACCTGCAGCCGGGTCGTCTCGTTCTGATCGACCGTAATGCGATGACGTCGCCGCAAGTTGGGCAAAGACGCGATGAGCAGGATCGTGTGGGGCAGCATCGGCAGGCCGCTCGGCCAGCCTGTTCGTCTGCACCCGCACGATGAAGCTCGTACCAAGGTCTTGCGCCGTGCAATAGAGCTCGTAGATGTCGCTCTCCCGGTCACCCACATGCACACAGCGCTCGAGCGCGCCCACGAGTGCGATGGACTGCCGCAAGTTCTCCAGCCAGCGGTAGCTCTCCTTCGTCTCGGTCGGCACGCGCGCGGGATTGATCTGCCGCTTGAGCGCGAGCGTTCCCTTGAATTTCGTGGTCCAGAACTTCACTGCTGTCAGACCGAGGGGTGTGCCGGTGAGGGTGACGGCCACGCTCGAATGCATCAGCACCCCGCACAGTGGGCTGCCCAGCCTTGTAGCGCCCGGCGTTGACGGTCTTGGTGAAGCCGATTTTACTAGGCTGCGCGCGGCTGTAGATAAATTCGGTCGTGTCCTGCAGAATAAGGATCGGACCTTCGCTTGGCGCAACGCGCGCCGCCGTAGCGGCGAAATGGCCGGCGAGAACGCTGTGTTCGGTCACACGTGGGTTGTCAAAGAAGCGCTAGGCCGCCGACGCCGCTGCCCAGTCGCCACAGGCTGCCGGGATCGGCTTGCCCGGCGCTGCTGACAGCTGATCCAGCAACCGGCTGCAGCCGGCGGACCAGACGCTTGTCGGGAAGGGCGCCGCGCGAAGCTCTCCTGCCAAGCGGCTTCGCTGCTGCTGGTCTTGTCCCGCATCCGTGACGCCTCCGTGCCGACGATGTGGGCAATCGAAAGCTTTACCGGATGGGTACTGCGCTGCGGCGCTGAGAGGCCCAGAAGCCACGCTGCTGACCACCGCCAAGATGAACCAGGTCTATCCGCACGCCTGGCTCACCCAGACCCGCGAGCGTATCGCCAATGGCTGGCCAAACAGCGATATCGAGGTGCTTATGCCTTGAACCTACCATCGCTGAACGGCATCAGCTACCCGCTTACCCAGAAGCGACCGGTGACGCAGGTGGACGAACCGACGGCCTTGTTCCGGTTATCGAGGCCGCTTCGGGATCGGCGGCATCTGGTTGTGTGCGTCAAGTTCTGCAAAATGGGGCGGCCATGATGCTGGTCATGCGGCTTGGCGCAGAGCGAGCTTCTTGTGCTCGCGCAGGTCGTCCATGTTGATGTATCGGTTGGCCTCCATCCAGTTTTCATTGGTCTCGACGGCCAACGCCCTGACCAGGCGCAGGCAGCTTTCGGTATTGGGGAAGATGCGCACGACATAGGTGCGCCGGCGGATTTCCTCGTTGAGCCGCTCCAGCATGTTGGTGGATTTGAGATGCTTGTGGTGCTGTCTGGGCAGCCTGAAGAAGGTCAGGGTTTGTTCGATGGCATCCTCGGCCCAGCCTGTCAGGCGCGGATAGCGTGCCGACCATTTGGCAAGCCATGCGGCAAGATCAGCCCTGGCCTCTGCGAGATCGCGCCGGTCGTAGAGCCAGCGCAATTCCTGCAGGCAGTCGTCGCCGTGCTTCCTCGGCAGATGATCGAGCGCGTTCCTGAGGAAGTGCACGTAGCAGCGTTGCCAGGCGGCTTCGGGGATCACCTCGCCGATCGCTGCCACCAGGCCGGCGTGATCGTCGGACACAACCAACTCGACGCCCTTGAGGCCGCGCGCCTTGAGGCCGACGAGGAAGTCCCTCCAGGCCGAGCGGCTCTCGCGATTGGCCATCTCCACGGCCAGGATCTGGCGCCTTCCGTCCCAGTCGATACCGACCGCTATCAGCACCGCCTGGCTCATGACAACACCGGCTTCACGCACCTTCTCGTAGCGCGCATCGAGGATGAGGTAAGGAAACGGCTCTTGAAGGGGGCGCCTGGCAAAGGCAGCGAGGCTCTCGTCCAGCCGCTTGTTGATGGCCGAGATCGACGAGGCCGAGAAGGC
>NZ_JAMYPC010000026.1:0-63162 GCF_040320155.1 Mesorhizobium sp. M0771
TCCTCTTCGCTTGCTGCATATCAAGTATCGCGCCGGAGATAAAATATTTCAAGCTTAAAGTTTCATGTTGGAACGATTGCTGGACACGGGTGGCGGGGCGGGGGGGGGGGGCCCCCCCCCGGGGGGGGGGCGGGGGGACTGGCGCCGGCGCTGCCACCCCCACCCGCGCCGCTACGCGGCGCGACCTCCCCCATCGAGGGGGAGGTAGGTCTTTGCGCCAGCAGCCGCAGCCACATGTATTGCGCGGTGTTGGTGTCCTGGTACTCGTCGACGAGGATGTATTTGAAGCGCTTGTGGTAGTCCTTCAGCACGTCCGGATTGGCGCGGAAGATGCGGATCGGGTGGCAGAGCAGATCGCCGAAGTCGCAGGCGTTCAGCGTCTTCAGCCGCTCCTGATAGGCCTTGTAGAGTTCCCGGCCCTTGCCGTTGGCGAAGCTGCGCGCGTCGCCCTCGGCAATGTCGGCGGGGCCTTGGCCCTTGTTCTTCCAGCCGTCGATCATCTGCGCGAACTGCTTGGCCGGCCAGCGCTTGTCGTCGAGGCCTTCGGCCTGGATCAGCTGCTTGATCAGCCGTACGACGTCGTCCGTGTCGAGGATGGTGAAATCGGATTTGAGCCCGGCCAGCTCGGCGTGCCGCCGCAAGAGCTTGACGCCGATGGAGTGGAAGGTGCCGAGCCACGGCATGCCCTCGACGGCTTCGCCGACGAGATGGCCGATGCGCTGCTTCATCTCGCGCGCGGCCTTGTTGGTGAAGGTCACCGCCAGGATCTGCGAGGGGAAAGCCCTGCCGGTGGCCAGGATATGGGCTATGCGGGTGGTCAGCACGCGGGTCTTGCCGGTGCCGGCGCCGGCCAGCACCAGGACCGGGCCTTCGGTGGTTTCCACCGCCAGCCGCTGCTCGGGGTTGAGGCCGTTGAGATAATCGGGCGCGCTGTTGGGGCCGCTGCGGGCCGCCATGGCGCGCGCGGCTATGCCCGACGGGGCCGCGGGCCGCGCATTGGGTTCGTCGAAAAAGGGCATGTCTTCCGCAAAGCCGGACATCTCCCCCGAATGTAGTGATTCGGGAGCGAAAGACCAGAAGTGTCTACGTTTTGTTCTGCTAAAGTGCCCGATACCGCGGCTCAGGCCTTTCGGTAACCGAGCGCGACGAACAATCGATGTCCGAACGAGCGCGCTTCCTCTGTCATCACCATGCCAAAGGCCGTCAGCATCTGGTCGTAATAGCGGCTGCCCGCGGCTGACGCCAGGAATGTCGAGTACAGTCTGAGATCGCCGAGCGAGAGATCCAGGTACGTATAAGCGCTACCCTGCATGGCATTCTGTTCGATGTTCTGGCGAATTTTCACGGATTGCTGACGCACCAACGCCATGATCTGTTCGTCCGACAGAGGCTTTCCGGCTGCGCCCAGCATCCCCGTAACCATCGCGTAGCTCATGTTCAGCGCTATCGCCTCGCCGGTGTCGACAGCGCTGATATCGTCGATGATCTTGCGGTACAATTCGAGCCGGGCTGGATCCTTGGTCGGAAGCTCGGCGAGGATTTGCTTGCCCTCTGTCTTCTTGCCTTGCCTGCCTTCCGGGCCAGACGACTGAATTTCCAAAGCGGTGACGTGCTTGCCCAACGGGGAAGCGTAAAACGCTGCGAGGTCGGACAGATCGGTGGCCGACAGCCTGTCGGCCATCCGCGATTCGATGGCAGTCTCCATTTTGACTGCGTCGAAGGCGCCTTCCAGCGCGACCGACAAGGCGTCCTGGAAATTTGCCGGTAACGGTTCGGGTATGGATTTCGTGGCTGCGGCGATGCCGGGACCGATGCCCATCAGCATCTCGTGAAAGCCGTTTGCCTTGTTGATCTCGCTCAGCGTCTGTGCCGGCGCGGCCACTGTGCCGGCCGTGAGCGCGACGAAGCTACAGAGGACAAGGACTACGCGCGTCAGAGGCGAGGCGAATGACGTCACTCTGGTTGCTCCTGATGGTTGGTCCAAAGCAGACTGCTGGAAAACCCGGATGCCGGCAAGGCGGGATTGCCACCTTGGCGTGTGGCCTCGAAAAACGCCCTGTTACGCAAGAGAGCCTGCGGCATGGCCTTTTGGTTTCGCCATGGATCGCTCCCCGGCGGCTTGACAGGCACGGCGGCCGGGAGAAGGTTGTACCGCCGGGGGCAGGATTGGCATACCTTTGCCCATGGCCGCGTCGCGGAATGCGCATCAGTCGAAGGAGTATCGTCTTGGCTGTCGTCATCACCTCCCTCATCCTGTTCCTCATCGGCCTCGCACTTGGCGGCGGCGGCGTCTGGCTCGCGATGCTGGGCGGCAGCTGGTACTATGTCGTCACCGGTCTCGCCTTCCTCATCGCCGCATGGCTGCTCTTCCGGCGCAAATCGACGGCGCTCTGGCTCTACGCGGCGATCGTGCTCGGCACGCTGGCCTGGGCGGTGTGGGAAATCGGCTTCGACTGGTGGGAACTCGGACCGCGCGGCGGCATCATCGTGCTTCTGGCGCTGTGGCTGCTGACGCCTTGGGCAAGGCGGGGCCTGATCGGCCCCGACGCGCGCGCGCCGCTCATTCTGGCCGTGCTCGCATCGCTCGCCGTCGCCGGTTATTCGATGACGGCCGATCCCAAGGACATCGCCGGCGACCTCAGCGCCGACAAGGTGACGCCGACTGCCGATCTCGGCGGCAATGTGCCTCCGGGCGAATGGCATTTCTACGGCCGTACGCAATTTGGCCAGCGCTATTCGCCGCTCGACCAGATCACGCCCGACAATGTCGCCAAATTGCAGCCGGCCTGGATCTACCAGACCGGCGACGTGAAAGGGCCGGACGATGTCGGCGAAACCACCTACCAGGTGACGCCGCTGAAGGTGGGCGATGCGCTCTATATCTGCACGCCGCACAATTTCGCCATCGCCATCGATGCCGCCACCGGCAAGGAGAAATGGCGTTTCGATCCCAAGATCAAGCTCGACAAGGACCGCCAGCACCAGACCTGCCGCGGCGTGTCCTATTATGCCGATGCCAAGATCGCCGCCGGCCAGCCTTGCGCGACGCGCGTCTATCTGCCGACCTCGGATGCGCGGCTGATCGCGCTCGACGCCGCCAACGGCCAGGTCTGCCCGTCCTTCGCCGAAGCCGGCACGCTCAATTTGTTGACCAACATGCCGTATCCGAAGTCGGGCTATTATTACTCGACCTCGGCGCCGCTGATTGCGGGCGGCAAGATCATCATCGGCGGCGCGGTCAACGACAATTATTCGACGCAAGAGCCGTCCGGCGTCATCCGGGCCTTCGACGTCGACACCGGCGCCCTGGTGTGGAACTGGGATTCCGGCAATCCGGACCAGACAACGCCGCTGGCGGCAGGCCAGACCTACACCCACAACTCGCCCAACATGTGGTCGACGGCAAGCGCCGACGAGAAGCTCGGCCTGCTCTATGTGCCGCTCGGCAACCAGACGCCGGACCAGCTCGGGATGGGCCGCAGCGCCAATGTCGAGAAGTTTTCCTCCTCGATCACCGCGCTCGATCTGGCCACCGGACAAGTGCGCTGGGTGCGGCAGACCGTGCATCACGACCTCTGGGACATGGATGTGCCGGCACAGCCGACCCTGGTCGACATCACCACCGCTGCCGGCGTCGTTCCGGGCCTGGTCGGGCCGACCAAGCAGGGCGACCTCTACGTGCTCGACCGGCGCAGCGGCGAGCCGATCATCCCGATCAAGGAAGTGCCGGCGCCGGGCGGCGCTGTCGAGGGCGATCACACGTCGCCGACGCAGCCGGTCTCGGATCTCTCCTTCAATCCGAGGCCGCTGACCGGCGCCGACATGTGGGGCATCACCATGTTCGACCAGCTGGCCTGCCGGATCGAATTCCAGGGCCTGCGCTACGAGGGCCGCTACACCCCGCCATCGGTGCAGGGGTCGCTGGTCTATCCCGGTAATTTCGGCACATTCAACTGGGGCGGCGTCGCCGTCGATCCGGTGCGGCAGGTGATGTTCGGCATGCCGACCTATCTGGCGTTCAAATCGCAGCTCATTCCGCGCGACCAGGTGCCGCCGCCGGATGAGGGGCGCGGCAGCGAGCAGGGGCTGAACCGCAATGAGGGCGCACCCTATGCGGTGGTGATGGGGCCGTTCCTGTCGCCGCTCGGCGTGCCCTGCCAGGCGCCGCCATGGGGCTATGTGGCGGGAGCGGACCTCAGAACCGGCAAGATCGCCTACAAGCACCGCAACGGCACCGTCTATGACATGACGCCGTTGCCCTTGCCGCTGAAGGTCGGTGTTCCCGGCATTGGCGGGCCGATGATCACCGCCGGCGGCGTCGTCTTCCTGGGCGCGGCGGTCGACGACTATCTGCGCGCCTATGACCTGACATCGGGCAAGCAGCTTTGGCAGGCCAGGCTGCCGGCCGGTGGGCAGTCGACGCCGATGACCTACACCGTCGCCGACGGCCGCCAGTTCGTGGTCATCGTCGCCGGCGGCCATGGCTCGGTCGGCACCAAGCCCGGCGACTATGTGATGGCCTATACGCTGCCGAAGTAGCAGCGATGTGACTTAGGTAAGTGATCGGCCCGGCAGATATTCTGGTAATGTCGCGCCGCCCCTTATCTGCCTGCCGGCATCTATACGGGGAGAAGTGCCCGGCAGGGCGATGAGGGCAGCAGCAGCCTTGGTCAGCTTGCGTAAGAGATGGCCTTTGAGGCTGGGCACGGAGCCCAGTACTTCATTGGTTAGCTGCGGCCCTGTTTCGGCCTGCTGGATCAGCGTGGTGCAGGCCGACGCCGGTCGACGCGGACCTTCACCATCCGAGCGGCGGCTGCGGCAGCAGCGGAGCGCATTGCCAGCAAGGCAGCAACAGCAAGCACGAGCGCGCTTGCAAGGATCGGAGTAGACAAGGTCATGGCGTTGTTCCTTCTCGTCGGGCTCGCCGCTACGAGCGAGACCATCATCAGCTTCCTTCCATATTGTGGCGGCACCATCGACATTCTCTGAAATGACCAAAATGTGATGGGCGCGTTCGGCGGGGCGGCCGCATCGTTCGATGGCGCAAGCGTCACCCATCCGAGACTGGACCGTGCGAGCTTGCACCCTATCTTGATCCGCGAGTCATCCCGGAGTGACCGCGAGGTCATCCCGGAGTGACCATGAGGTCATCCCGGAGTGACCGTGAGATCATCTCCTAACGAGGAGCACGCCATGACGAAACCCACCGCCGAAGCCGTCAAACCTGCCAAACCTGCCATCACCCAGGCGATGATCGATGCCTATGACGAATACACGCATCTGACGCTCGACCGCCGCCGCTTCATGGAACAGCTGACCAGGCTTGCCGGATCGGGCGCGGCGGCGGCCGCGATCGCGCCGCTGCTTGCGGCGAATTCGGCGCAGGCGGCAATCGTCGCCGACAACGATCCGCGCGTGAAGGCTGAAGATATCACCTATTCCGGCAGCAGCGGTGAGATGAAGGGCTATCTGGTCAGGCCGGCGGACCAGTCCGGCAAGCTCGGCACCGTCATCGTGGTGCATGAGAACAGGGGGCTCAACCCGCATATCAAGGATGTTGCGCGGCGCGTTGCGCTGGAAGGGTTCGTGGCGCTGGCGCCGGATTTCCTGTCGCCGCTCGGCGGCACGCCCGCTGACGAAGACAAGGCGCGCGACATGTTCACCAAGCTCGACGCCAGCCAGGTCACCGCCGATGGCCTGGCGACCATCGCCTATCTCAAGGGCGAGAAGGACGGCAACGGCAAGGTCGGTGCTGTCGGCTTCTGCTGGGGCGGCGGCACGGTCAACAATCTGGCGGTCAACGCGCCCGATCTCGCCGTCGGCGTCGCCTATTACGGCATGCAGCCGAAGGCCGAGGATGTGGCGAAGATCAAGGCGGCGCTGTTGCTGCACTATGCCGGGCTCGACGAGCGCATCGACGCCGGCATCGATGCCTACAAGAAAGCGCTCGACGCCGCCCATGTCGAATACACGCTCTATGTCTATGACGGCGTCAACCATGCCTTCAACAACGACACCTCGGCCGCGCGCTACGACAAGAAGGCAGCCGATCTCGCCTGGGGACGGACGATCGCTTTCCTCAAGGAGAAGCTGGCGTAGGCTTCAGGCCGCCGACGACGCCCATACGCTTTCATAGGCCGGCGACAGCGTAAAACCGGCCGGCAGCACCGAGACCGGGGGCGGGCGCCGCACGCCCTCCTGCAGATAGCGCAACGCCGACACCAGTCCGTTCATCGTGTAGGGCTTGGCGATGACGCCGATCGCGCCGGCGAAATGGTCGGGGATGCGTTTTGGATTGGCGGTCATGAACACCACCATGGAACGGTTACCCTCGCGGATATGCTCGGCAACCTCGACCCCGGTTGGTCCGTCGGCGAGGTGGATATCGACAAAGGCAATATCGGCATCGGCGGTATCAATCATACCTCTTGCTTCGGCCAAGGATGTCGCCCAACCCACAACGCTGTGGCCGGCTTCCTCGACGAGGCTTTCCAGTTCCATCGCCAGCAACGCCTCGTCCTCGACGATCAGGACCTTGAGCGGTTCGTTCATGACAGCTTCCCTTTCTGCTGCGGTTCGTTCGGCATCGAGATGACGACCTTTGTGCCCGGGCCGGCGTCGCGCCATTCGATGTCGGCATGCAACTGCCGGGCAAGCGACTTGATCAGCCGCATGCCGAAGGAAGCATCGCCACTGGCCTCGGCCATGCCGACGCCGTCATCGGAAACCTCGATGTTGAAGTGGCCGTCGGGCTGGCTCATCTTGATGCCGATGCGCCCCGCGGTGGTGCCGTCCGGCTTTGCCTTGAAGGCGTGCTTCAGCGCGTTGGTGACAAGCTCATTGACCATCAAGGCAACAGGCGTGGCTTTTTCGGCCGGAATGACGATGGGTTCGAGGTCCAGCGTCGGCTTGATCTCGGCGCGTCCGGATGCGGTCAGCAGGTCGGTGACCAGATCCCTGGCGAAATCCGAGACATCGAAGCGGCTGACATCCTTTGACTGGTAGAGACGGCGATGCACCGTGCTCAGCGCCTCGATGCGCTCCAGCATGGTGGCCAGCGATCGCTTTGTCGCTTCATCCTTGATTGCCCGGCTTTGCATGATGATCAGCGAGGAGATCATCTGCAGGTTGTTTTTCACCCGATGGTCGACCTCGTGCAGCAGCGTGGTCTGCGCCTCAAGGGCGGCCTCAAGCTCGCGCGTGCGTTCCTTGACAGCCTTTTCAAAGCGGTTCTTGTCGGCGGTGATGCGATCCTCCGAGCGCTTGCGATCGGAGACATCGAGCTGTGAGGCAAAGAAGAACAGGAGTTCGCCTTTGTCGTTGGAAACCGGGCTGATGTAGAGCGCATTCCAGAATGTCGAGCCGTCCTTGCGGTAGTTCAACAGATCGATGGCGATATCGGTTCCCGCTGCTATCGCGTCGCGCACGCTAGCCACAGCTGCCTTGTCTGGCTCTGGCCCCTGCAGGAAGCGGCAGTTCTTGCCCATGACCTCGTCGCGCTCGTAGCCGGTCAGGCGCAGGAACGCGTCATTGGCAAAGACGATCGGATTGTCCGCCTGACGGGGATCGGTGATGACCATCGACATGCGGGTGGCGCGGATGGCGGCCGCGAACGGATCGCCCTTGCCGTGCTCGGCATGCAGATTGTCCGTCATGTGCCATGCGTCGGCCGGTTCCCTGGTCCTTTTCCAGTCCATGCTTTCACTCCAAGCCGTTTTTCAGGGGTCACAACGGCTTAGACGTGGAATTGGTTCAATCTTGATCTTCTTGTCGCAGGCAGCCGTTTGCGAAACCGAATCGCCGGTTGCGCAAACTGTCGAAATGAACGGTTTTTGAAGGTTGTCGGATGCAGCCGATTCGCTGAAAGCGGGGCTGGCGCAGACCTTTGGAAATGATCAGGTCGCAATGGTCCGTGGCGGCGCTCGCCGGTGGCGGCTTTCTCAGAACAGCGGAAACATCAGGCGTGGCCACGCTTCATGCGCGCCTGCTTCAGGATGGCGCGCCAGCGGATCATGTCGAAGGGGATAGGCTCGTTGTTGTTGGCGATGTGGAAGATCTCGTTGTTGACGTTCTTCAACGAGCGCCAGAAATCATAGTCGGTGATGCGCGGATCGGCAGCCAGCCTGTCCACCTCGACCTTGATGTCGGTTTTCATGCACGTTCCTCGAACCGCCTGTTGCCCGCCGCCCGCGTCACAACTCGCATGGCACCGTTCTCAAACGGTCAGCTGAGTCGTTCAATGGCCCAAATGGCTTGTTCACGTTAAAACCTTGGTAAGGTTAACGCGGGCGCGGCAGCGCTTCAAGCGGTCCTGCGGCGAATACCGATCGAACGGCCGGCGCGCTCGGGCATCGGCAGTGCAGAATGGGCGGCGCGCATGGCTTCCACCTTGGCCTGCACATCGGCGGGGAAGGGCGCGACTTTCGGCCCGGACATGTCGACATGCAGCGACAGGGTTTCGGAGGTGGCGGCAAGCCAGCCATCGACATGGCGGATTTCCTGGTAGGCCCTCAGCCGCTTGTCGTCGTGATCGATCAGCTGGAAGGATACGACGACCTTGTGTTCGAGGTGCAGTTCCTGGACATAGCAAACATGGACTTCGGCCGTGTAGATGGTCAGGCGCCGCTCTTCGACATAGTCCAGCCCCATGCCCATCGCCTCGAACGCCTCATCCGAGCAGCGGTCGAACAACACGTTGTAATAGGCCATGTTGAGATGGCCGTTGTAGTCGATCCAGTCCTTCTCGATGTCCATCGGTTTGGAAACTAAGGGGGCGGGAACAGGCATGGAAAGTTCCTTGTTCTGGTGCTGGACAGAGCGCGGCAGTCGAGACTACGCATCCATAATCGCATAACAAGCGTGGACGCTGGTCCATTCGCGGAGGAATTCATGGCTCTGAGCGACCTCAATCCGGTCGAACGCAACGAGGAAGGCATCGCCGCCGTGCTCGGCATTCTCAAGCAGCAGCTCGGCGAACGCTTCCAGACAGGCGCGGCGATCCGCTCGCAGCATGCGCATACCACCACCTATATTCCGACGCAGGCGCCTGACGGTGTCGCGTTCTCGGAGACGACAGAAGAGGTGCAGGAGATCGTACGTGCCTGCGCCGCGCACCGCGTGCCGGTCATCGCCTTCGGCGTCGGTTCCTCGCTGGAGGGCCACACCAACGCGCCGGGTGGCGGCATCTCGGTCGACACCTCGCGCATGAACCGCATCCTGTCGGTCAACCCCGAGGATCTCGACTGCACGGTCGAGCCTGGCGTAACGCGCGAGGATTTGAATCGGCACCTGCGCGATACCGGCCTGTTCTTCCCCATCGATCCCGGCGCCAATGCTTCGCTCGGCGGCATGGCGGCAACGCGGGCCTCCGGCACCAATGCGGTGCGCTACGGCACGATGCGTGAAAACGTGCTGTCGCTGACGGCCGTCATGGCCGATGGCGAGACGGTGACGACCGGCAAGCGGGCGAAAAAGAGTTCGGCCGGCTACGATCTGACGCGGCTTCTGGTCGGCTCGGAAGGCACGCTCGGCATCATCACCTCGCTGACCTTGAAGCTGCAAGGCATTCCGCAGGCGATCTCCGGCGGCGTCTGCCCGTTTCCAAACCTCGAGGCGGCCTGCAACGCGGTCATCGCGACCATCCAGATGGGCATTCCGGTGGCGCGGATCGAACTGGTCAATGGACTGCAGATGCGGGCGATGAAGAATTACTCGAAGCTCGATTATCCCGAGAGCCCGTGCCTGTTCGTCGAGTTCCACGGCAGCGATGCCGGCGTCGCCGAACAGGCCGAGACCTTCGGTGCCATTGCTGAAGACAATGGCGGCGGGCCATTCCTTTGGACCAGCGTCGCCGAGGAGCGCACGAAACTCTGGAAAGCCAGGCACGATGCTTATTGGGCGTCGCTGACGCTACGGCCGGGCGCCAAGGGCCTTTCGACCGATGTCTGCGTGCCGATCTCGCGGCTGGCCGAATGCGTTGCCGAAACCGAGGCCGACATTGCCGAGATGGGCCTGGTTGCGCCGATCGTCGGCCATGCCGGCGACGGCAATTTCCATGTGCTGGTGCTGATGGACGTCAACGACCCCAAAGAGATCGCGCTGGCGGAGAAATTCGTCTCGCGGCTGAACATGCGGGCGATCGCCATGGACGGCACCTGCACCGGCGAACACGGCATCGGCCAGGGCAAGATCGGCTTCCTGCGCCATGAGCTCGGCCATGGTGTCGACATCATGCGCTCCATAAAAAAAGCGCTCGACCCGCAAGACATCATGAACCCGGGCAAGATATTACCTGCATAGCCGAAATGTGAGGAGCCGGCAATGGATACCCTGATTATAAGGGCATCGCTTGGCAAGACACTGTTACTGCTGTCGGCCAGCCTCTTCTTTGTCCTGGCCTGCGCTTTCCTGATTTATGTCTCCGAGGACGGCGACACCGCCGGCCTTTGGTGGTGCGTGGCCTTTTTCGGGCTGGTCGCGTTGGTGTTTGCCTGGCAGCTTGTGCGGCCGCAGATTCTGGTGCTGAACGGACAAGGTTTCAGTCTCGGCGGAGGCCTTGTTCGATCGCCCAAGCTGGTCCCCTGGAAGAATATCGAAAGCTTCTTCGTCGTCCATCGCCGGCGCAGGATAGGCGATATGATCGGGTACAATTTCGCACCGGGGGTCAAGAAAAGCTCCGTCATGGGCAGCGTGACCAAAAGCCTCGGCGCCGAAGCCGCATTACCGCAGGGCTGGACATTGTCGCCCGAGGAGATGGTGGTGCTGCTGAACGAATATCGCCGACGGGCCATGGCAGGATAGTCTCTTGCGCACAGGCCGGACCGCGGTCAAAGGCGTCCAAAAATCTCTGCTCTTCCAGATACATCAGAGATCAAGCAACTCTGGATGAATTGCCTCTTTATCGACACGCTGATGCGGGTAGAGTGCGGCTGACTTTCAATCAACCCGTTCGGAGCTGATGCTCGCACGCCTGTTCGTGATCTTCGGTGGCTTGTTTGTGCTGGTGCTGGTTGCGGCGCTGGTGGTGCCGTATTTTGTCGACTGGACCGGGTACCGCGCCCAATTCGAGCGCGAGGCGAGCGCCATTCTCGGCCGCAAGGTGACGGTGCAAGGCGACGCCACGGCGCGCCTGTTGCCGTTCCCCTCGGTGACCTTCTCAAACGTCACGGTCGCCGGCGGCCCCGGCGGCCAGCCGGCAATGACCGTCGAGACCTTTTCGATGGACGCGGAACTGGCGCCGTTCCTGCGCGGCGAAGTGCTGATTTTCGACATGCGGCTGGTGCATCCGAAGGCGACGATCGACATCGCCGATAACGGCACGGTCGACTGGGCGATACGGCCGTCCTCGCCCTTCGATCTCAACCAGATCTCGATCGAGAAGCTCACGGTGACGGAGGGAGAAATTGCGCTCCGCCATGCCGCAGGCGGGCGCAGCCATCTGATTTCCGAGATCAATTCGACCATCTCTGCCAAGTCGCTGGCCGGGCCGTGGCGCATGGACGGAACGTTGCTGCTCGACGGACTGCGTTCGACGGTTGCGGCTTCGACCGGCAAGGCCGAAGGCAGCGGCCAGATGCGGCTGAGGCTCAAGGTCGATCCCGATGCCTATCCACTGGTCATCGAAACCGACGGCAATGCCGGCATCGTCAATGGGGCTGCCGTCTATTCCGGCCAGTTCAAGATTTCCGGCAACGACAAGAATTCGGCTACGCTGCGCGGCAGCGATGGTGAGGTTGTCGAGATCAATACGGGCAAGGTCAGCGCCGGCAAGCCCGATCCGGGCTTCCGGCTGAACGGCAAGTTCTCGCTTGATCACCAGAAGCTCGGCGTCGACGAATTCCGCTTCGAGACCGGGCCGCTCGACAATCCCTACACAGCCGACGGCAAGGCTTCGGTCGATCTCGGCCTTAGGCCGAACTTCGCCATCGAGGCCAATGGCGCGCAGGTGCAACTGGACGAGGCGGTGGGCGCTGAGAAGGGCGCCGGCCTGACGCTGGACCAGCGCATTGCCGGGATCGAGCAGGCGCTGCTCGAACTGCCGAAGCCGAGTATCCCCGGCACTGTCGAGGTCAAGCTGCCGGCGGTGGTGGCTGGCGACACCACGGTGCGCGACGTGCATCTCTCGGCCGAGCCGGTCGAGGGCGGCTGGTCGGTGAAATCGCTGGCCGCGACCTTGCCCGGGCGCACGACGCTGGAAGCCAGCGGCATGCTCAGCGTCGAAGATCATTTCGGTTTCAGCGGCTCCATGCTGCTGGCGGTGGCGCAGCCTTCCGGCTTTGCTGCCTGGTTGTCCAAAGATGTCGACGAGGCGATCCGCCGGCTGCCGGCCGCCGGCTTCAAGGCCAAGGTGGACCTGTCGGAGAAGCGCCAGGCGTTCAGCGATCTCGAACTGATCCTCGGCAAGTCGAAGTTCACCGGCCGCATCGATTCCAGCCAGCCCGACGACGCCAAGTCCTCGGTGCTGATGCGGCTCGAGGGCGGCGAACTCGATGTCGACGGGCTGACGGCCTTCGCCTCGATCTTCGTCAGCGACAAGGGCGCCAACCGCTTTTCCGACCGCGACCTCGATTTTCAGATCAAGGCAGGGCCGGTCAATGCCGGCGGGCTCACCGCCGACACGGTCGATACCGCGCTCCGGCTCCGCGACGGGCTGCTCGAAATCGACCGGCTGTCGATTGGCGGCCTTGCCGGCGCCTCGATCAGCGCCACCGGCCGGATCAAGGATTTTCCGGCAAGCCCGACCGGCAAGCTCGATGCCTCGGTGGTCGCAGTCGATCTGAAGCCGCTGATCGACATTGCCGCGCAACACTATCCCGACAATCTGATGCTGAAGGGACTGGCTGGCCGCACGGCCGCCTATCCTGAACTGTTCCAGGACGCGCGCGTCGATCTGGTGGCGAGCGCCGCCGACAATGGCGACGGCACGACCGGGCTGGCGGTGAGCGGACAAGGCAAGGCCGGTGGTTCGGCCTTTTCGGCGTCGCTGTCGGGCAAGGGGGCCGTCGGCCAGTTGCTCGACGCGCCGGTGACGCTGACCTTCAACGCCAAAAACCCCGACGCCACGGCGCTGCTGGCGCTCTACGGCCTGCCGGCGCTGCCGCTCGGCATGCTCGGCCAGGCAAGCACCGATATTTCGGCGAAAGGCACGTTTGGCGGCGGCCTGGCGACGAGCTTCAATTTCGCCGCCGATGACTTCAAGGCGACGTTCGACGGCACCGTTGCTCAGACGCCGCAAGGCGCCACCGCCAAGGGCAAGATCGGCCTCGACGCCTCCGACATCGAGCCCTGGCTGATGACGACCGGCGCCGGCCTGCCGGGCATGGGAACGGGCACCTCGACCTCGCTCAGCGCGGATGCCGATTTCGGCAATGGCCTGCTGGTGTTGAGCGGCCTCAGCGGATCCATCAACGAGTCGGAGATTTCGGGCGACGTCAACATCGATGCGAAGCAGGGGCTGCCGCATTTTGCCGGTGCGCTGGCGCTCGACGAACTGGACCTCGACCCGATTGCGGTTGCGCTGTTCGGTGACCAGTCGTTCCTCAGCAGCAACGCGAACTGGCCGACGGCGCCATTCAGCCAGAACTCCAGCCTGCCGTTCAGCGCCGATCTCGATCTGACGACGGCGACGCTTGCCGCCGGACCGCTGGCGACAGCCTATGACGCGTCGCTGTCGTTGAAACTGGACCAGGAAGGCATCCGCGTTTCGGACCTGAAGGCAAAACTGCTCGGCGGCGCGCTCACCGGATTGTTCGAGTTGAAGAACACAGACGGCACGGGGCTGTTCTCCGGCCAGATGAGGCTTGCCGGCGCTGACCTGGCGACCGTGCTGCCGGCTGCCGGCCTGAGTGGCAGCGGCGACTTCTCGACAGGGCTGTCGACCAGCGGCAAATCGGTCGACGCGATGATTGCCGCACTCTCCGGCTCGGGCACGGCGGCGCTGAAAGGCCTCACCATTGCCGGCGTCAATCCCGATGCCTTCGGCGCGTTGATTGCCAAGGCTGATGCGATCGGGCGCGACATCGACACAGCAAAGACCGCGGGCTTTGCACCTGAGATCGCTGGCGACGGCAGCTTTGCTGCCGGCGATGCCGACATCGCCTTCACGGTCGCCGGCGGCACGTTGCGGGCACCACCGATCAAATTCGAAAACCAGGCGGCGACGCTGTCTGCCGACATCACGGCCGACCTCAACACCGGCACCGTCGCCACCAAGGGCGCTGTCACCTACAAGCCTGGCGACGAGGCGCTGATCGGCTCCGATCCGACGGTCAATTTCAGCGTCGATGGGCCGTTCGGGGCGCTGAAGAAGCAGTTCGACAGCGAGCCGCTGGCGCAATTTTTGACCCAGCGCGCGCTGGAAAAGGAGCAGCAGCGGGTCGAGGCGATGCAGGCCGCACTGCTCGAGAAGCAGCGGCTGCGGCGCGAGGTGCGCTACTACGCCGCCCTGCAGACCGAGCGCGACAACGCGGCCGAGGAATTGCGCAAGCAGGAGGAAGCGGCACGGCTCAAAGCCGAGGCCGACGCCAAGGCGAAGGCACAGGCCGATGCGAAGGCACAGGCCGAAGCGGATGCGAAGGCCAAGGCGGATGCCGAAGCAAAGGCCAATGCCGATGCGAAAGCGCAGGCAGAGGCTGACGCAAAGGCCAAGGCAGATGCGGACGCGAAAGCGCAGGCCGAAGAGCAGGCTGCCGAAGACGCCGCAAAGGCCGAGGACGAACGGAAGAAGGCTGAGCAGGCGATGCGGATCGCTTCGCAGGAAAAAGCCAGGCTGGAGGCCGAGCGCAAGGCTCAGGAGCAGGCGCCGAAGGTCGACCGCTCACTTCCCGGTGTCAGTGACGGTTCGGCCCCGGCGCCGCCGAAGCCCAGGACAAATCCGTTCTCCGTCGACAATCTGCTGAAGTCGCTGGGCAATTAAGAACCATTCAGACCGCGCCGCGCTTGGCCCAGTCCAGCACATGAAGCCTGAGCGCCGAGGACAGGTTCGCATCGCGCGGTCTTGTCTCATCGATCTCCGCGACCAGGGCAGCAAGCGTCAGCTTGCGCGCGGCGGCGATGGCGACGAGATCGTCATAAAAGGGTTTTTCGAGGGAATAGCTGGTGCGATGGCCGCGGATGGTCACGGAGCGTTTTTCGACCGGGCTCACCGCAGGCGGTCCATCAATCGCCCTGGTCTTCCGGGCGTTCGCGGCGGTGGCCGGCGACGAATTTTTCGGCCTTGTCCGATGTCAGACGGTCACGAGTTCTTTCGGCTTTGGAACGGCCGTGCAGAGCGCGGTTCTCGCCGGCGAGCTTTTCCTTTTCGGTGCGCGCCTTCTGCTTGCGGACCTGGCGAAGGTTGACGATTTCGCCCATGTCGCGCCGACCGTCCCGCTACTTCTTGCGGAAGGCGTCGAGCGACACGACGTCGGCGCCCTTGCCGGCGGCGGCATCGGCCACGGCGGGCTTTTTCTCCGCCTCAGTGGCAGCTGCCTTCTTCTCGGCCTTCGGCTTTTTCTCGGAGACGATAGCCAAAGGCTCGGCAGCCGGCTGGGCGGCTGCATCGTCTTCCGCCGGGACGTCGGTCTTAACGTCGAACTCGAGTTCGAAATTGACCGATGGGTCGTAGAAGCCGCGTACGGCCGAGAACGGGATTTCCAGCTTCTCCGGCACGTCGGAGAAGGACAGCCCGACCTCGAAGCCGGTATCGGTCACCTTGAGGTCCCAATACTGGAACTGGATGACGATGGTCATCTGTTCGGGATAGCGCTCGCGCAGCCTGGAGGACACCCGCACGCCCGGCGCGCCGGTCAGGAATGTGATGAAGAAATGATGATTGCCGGGAAGGCCGGTGCGCGCGACTTCGGCCAGGACCTTGCGCATGACGCCGCGCAATGCCTCCTGGGCCAGGATGTCGTAGCGGATGTGGTCGTCGGCCATGTGCTGGTCGGGTTCCGTTGAATCGTCCGCATAGCTGTAATCAAGCTTGAGCGCGGCGTAAACCGGATATAGATCGCTGATGCGCCGAAGCGAAGCCCGTAACGGACGATTTGATCGCCTGCTTTGGCGTTCAGGCGCTGGCCAGCTGTTTTTCCACCGCTGCCGCTGATCTGCGCTTGCCGAAGGCGCGCAGGAATGTGCCCACGCCGTGGGTGGCGGATTGCAACACTTCGTCTTCCGACGGCATCCCGCCTAGCATGAAGGTGGTCTGCAGTTCGGCGTTGGCTAGCGCCAGGAACTGGCGTGCGGCGACATCGGGATCGTCGACCGCGAGATGGCCGGCATGGGCGAGGCGGGCAAAACGGGCGGCAAGTGCGGGCCAGGTCCGGCCCGGCCCTTGGTCGCGCCATTCTGCGAAGAGCTCGGGATAGCGCTCGCCTTCGGTCTGGATCAGCTTGCGCAGGAAGCGTCCGTCGCGGTTGCAGATGCAGTTCTGATTCATGCGCACGGCAAAGCCGATCAGGTCGGCTTCCAGATCCTTCGGCTGGTCTGGGAAAGAGGCGAAGGTGGCGAAGATGCCGGCATTGCAGCGCTCCGTCAGATCGCGCACCACAGCCATGAAGAGCTTTTCCTTGTCGCGGTGGTGATTATAGATGGTCTGGCGCGACACGCCGGCCTCCACCGCGATCAGGTCGATATTCGCGCCGGCAAAGCCTTCCCGGCAAAAGACCGAAGCCGCCGCATCGATAATCGACATACGCTTGGCCTCGTGGCCGCGTGGCGGGAAAATGTCAGGAGAAACGGCAAGCTTCATAGAAATCTATATAGAGGTGATTGACGAATTAGACAAGGCTGTCTAAATTTGTGGACACAATAAATGGGGAATTCGCTCCGTAGAGACGAATAATCTCGCTCTGAGCCGTCGGATTTCAACGGGATGGAACGTCCTAGGGTTAGTCGTCGCGTTGGCGGCGCCAACCAGACTTGAAAGAAGCCTTTATCATGAGTCCCAAATTCCTCCGCATCGCGGTCGTGCTCGGCCTGTTGTCCGCTATCGGCCCCTTCGCCATCGACATGTATCTGCCGGCGTTGCCTTCGATCGGCGAAGATCTGCATGCCGGCACCGCCGCCGTTCAGATGAGCCTTTTGATCTTCTTCCTGTCGATGGGCTTCGGCCAGATCGTCGTCGGACCGATCTCCGACATGGTCGGCCGCAAGCTGCCGCTTTACGGCGGCCTTGCGCTGTTCATGGTCGGCGGTATCGGTTCGGCCATGAGCCCGACCATCGAATGGCTGATCGCCTTCCGCTTCCTGCAGGGACTGGGCGCCAGCGCCGGCATGGCGGTGCCGCGCGCCATCGTGCGCGACCTGCACACCGGCACCGAAGCCGCCAAGCTGATGTCGCTGCTGATGCTGGTGTTTTCGGTGTCGCCGATCCTGGCGCCGCTGACCGGCAGCCAGATCATCGAGAATTTCGGCTGGCGCGCCGTGTTCTGGACGGTGACGGGCGCGGCCCTGCTGGCCACCATTCTGCTGGCGACCTCGCTGAAGGAGACGCGGCCGGCGGAAGAACGCGTCGGTTCCTCCTTCGGAACCGCACTCGCCGGCTATCGCTTCCTCATGGGTGACCGCAATTTCCTCGGCCTGGTGGCGATCGCCGGCTTCGGCATCGCCAGCTTCTTCGTCTACCTCTCGAGTTCGTCCTTCATCCTGATCGACCATTACGGGCTGTCGCCTTCCGTCTACAGCGTGTTCTTCTCGATCAATGCGGTGGCCTTCATCGGCATGTCGCAACTGACGGGGATGCTGTCGGAGCGCTTCGGGCTGAAGCGCGTCGTCTGGGTGGCGGTAACCGGCTATGCCACGACGATGGTTGTGCTGTTCGCAGTCATGGCGACCGGCGTCGACCGGCTCGATGTTATGGCGGCACTGCTGTTCGTCGGCTACGGCTTCCTTGGCCTGGTCATCCCGACGACGTCGGTGCTGGCCATGGAAGAGCATGGCGAGATCGCCGGCACGGCCTCGGCGCTGATGGGCACGCTGCACTTCGCCATCGGTGCGCTGGCGATGGGCGTCGCCGGCATCTTCTTCGACGGCACCCCGCTGCCCATGGTGGCCGGCATCACGCTCTGCGCGGTGATCTCGTTCACGCTGGCCAAACTGACGCTTGGCCGCTCGCGCGAAGCCGTTGAAGCGCCGGCCGAGTAAGCTGACCGCAATCGACCGGAAAGGCCGGGTCATCCCGGCCTTTTTCACGTCTGGGGTAATCCGGCCCCGGCCACGGCCTTCGACCGACGCCAGCGGCAAATTGCACCAGCTCATGGCTCAATTTGGTGTAGGCTTCGCGGCCCATCGTCATGCGAAATCCGGCCAGCGGCAGCCGGCATTGAGCGTACGATATCGAGGAGGGGAGAAGTGGAGGTTTCTGTTGCCAGGTACCTCCGAACCCCGCCTAGAAGTGCGAACCTCTAGGGCTTGATTTGAAGCTATCGCACCGCTTAAGCGGCGAGACGTGCTTCCGCATAGTTGTCATTTGCAACTACAGGTTTAGCCCGATGACGGTGGTACCATGCCGGGCAAAAGTACGATCTTTACACCTTCGTCGATCCTATTTCGCCCCCAGCAACAGCCGCTCTGATCACAGAGCGGTTCTTGGTGGAGGCGCCGGGTACCGCCCCCGGGTCCGAACGGCTTATTACATCGCCCATTTATCGCCATAGTCGGTCAAGCCGACAAAACGAATATAGGGGGCGGGCGCACAAAATGAAAGGCCGCAATGACACTTCTTGGCCGCACCAAACTGCGGCGCCGAGGGTTGACTCGCGCGCGGTCTCAACCGAAGCTTTGCGATGGTGAGGAGTATCGACCGAGCGCACAAGTTGCGGCAGCGCGCCACAGCCCTCATCGATCGGATCCCGTGGCGCCGACATGGGGAAATTTGATGGCCGATTATCTCGCAGACGTGAAGAAATACGACGCCGCCGCAAATGCCGATGTGGTTGCCAAGATTGTGAAACATCTGGGCATCGCGCTGCGCAACCGCGATTCCTCGCTGGTATCCTGCACCGACCCCAAGGAATTGGAGCGCGTCAAGACCAACTGGGTTGCCAAGAAACTCGGCGTGACCGACGGGGCGAAAGCCGACTCAGCGATCGAGAAGACCTGCAAGGCGTTGGCCGCCGACAGCTCCAAGAGCCGCGTGACTTTCTACTATCTGGTCGCCAAGGATCTGGGCAAGCTCGGCTCTTTGTAGAGATTATTGCCGATAGGTAGAGCGCGCGTTTGATTTTGCTCCTCACCGGAGGTCAGCACCGCCCCTCATTGCCCTGCCGGGCATTTCTCCCCGTATAGTGACGGGGAGAAAGGGCTGACCGCAGCCTTGGCTCTCTCTCTCTCTCTCTCTCTCTCTCTCTCTCTCTCTCTCTCGAACGCTTGTGATTGGCGAAACCGCTGATCACAGCGCCCCTCTCCCCGTCCCTATACGGGGAGAGGATGCCGGCAGGCAGGTGAGGGGCAGCGCTAACCCTTGAAGAGTGATGGGGCAAGCCGCGTTCTGGTCCTTTTGCTGTGTTCGGCCGGCGGCCAGTCGGTTATGATGGCGGTAACCCCGAATCGAGGCGAAGCCGATGCGCCAGTATCTCGACCTTTTGCAGCATGTGCTGGACAATGGCGCCGACCGTGGCGACCGCACGGGCACCGGCACGCGTGGGGTGTTCGGGTACCAGATGCGCTTCGACCTGTCGCGCGGCTTTCCCGTCACCACCACCAAGAAGCTGCATCTGAAGTCGATCATCCATGAACTCCTGTGGTTCCTGGCCGGCGACACCAACATCAAATACCTTAGAGATCATGGCGTTTCGATCTGGGACGAATGGGCCGACGAGAATGGCGATCTCGGCCCGGTCTATGGCAAGCAGTGGCGCTCTTGGCCGGATGGCCATGGCGGGTCGATCGACCAGATTGCCAATGTTCTGAAGGAGATACGCAGGAATCCGAATTCACGCCGGCTGATCGTTTCGGCGTGGAACCCGGCCGAAGTGGAGGCGATGGCGCTGCCGCCCTGCCACTGCCTGTTCCAGTTCTACGTCTCGGACGGCAAGCTGTCCTGCCAGCTCTACCAGCGCTCGGCCGACATTTTTCTCGGCGTACCCTTCAACATCGCTTCCTACGCGCTGCTGACCCTGATGGTGGCGCAGGTGACCGGGCTGAAGCCCGGCGAGTTCGTCCATACGCTGGGCGATGCGCATCTCTATTCCAACCATTTCGAGCAGGCGCGCGAGCAATTGCGGCGCACACCCAAGGCGCTGCCGACGCTGTGGATCAATCCGGAGGTGAAGGACCTGTTCGCCTTCCGCTTCGAGGATTTCCGGCTGGAAAACTATTTTGCCGACGCGTCGATCAAGGCGCCGATCGCGGTCTGATCCGTCCACCGTCAATCAATTCCGACCCTCAATCGATGTCGACCATGACGTCGGTTGCCTTGATCATGGCATAGGCTGCTTGCCTTTTTCGAGCTTGAGATCGGCAACGGCCTCGTTGGTGATCGAAGCGTGACGACGGAGCCGGCGACATCACCGCGGACAGGCGAGGTGCTTTGACGATCTCGACGATCGTTCCCTTGAGGATGTTGCGGGCGCTGATCTTCATCGGAGTTCCTTTCCGGGTTTCGGTGCACGTCCAAACCAGAACAATCGATGCCGAACATACGCTTTCGCAGGAGGCGGCCTTCCCTTGTTATATTCATCCAGATATATCGGTCGGCAGGAGTCGAGCCAGCAGATTTCAAGCCCAGGGAGAGTTTTCATGTTGGGGCACAAAGGTTTTGGTATGATGGCAATCGCGATTGGCGGCTTTGCCGTAGCTCTGATGGCCGCGATGCCGGCGGCTCACGCGGGAGACAAGGTGATCGTGTTTGCCGCAGCCAGCCTCAAGGACGGGCTCGACGCCGTCACCAAGGCCTGCGAAGCCGATGTCGGTGAAGCGGCGACGGTCTCCTACGCCGCGAGCTCGGCGCTGGCCAAGCAGATCGAAAGCGGGGCGCCCGCCGATGTGTTCATCTCGGCCGACCTCGACTGGATGAAATATCTCTCCGACAAGAAACTGACCAAGCCGGACACCGAGGTGAAACTGCTCGGCAACCAGATCGTGCTGGTGGCGCCGAAGGATTCCAAGGTCGAAACCAGGATCGAGAAAGGCTTCGACCTCGCCAAGCTGATCAGCGACGGCAAGCTCGCCATGGGCGACGTCAAGGCGGTGCCGGCCGGCAAGTATGGCAAGGCGGCACTTGAATCGCTCGGCGTCTGGTCGTCGGTCGAAGGCAAGGTGGCGCAGGCCGAGAATGTGCGCGCCGCGCTGAAGCTGGTTTCAACGGGCGAGGCCGCGCTCGGCATCGTCTATGCCACCGACGCGCATGCCGACAAGGGCGTCAAGGTGGTCGGCACCTTCCCGGAGGATTCGCACCCGCCGATCATCTATCCGGTTGCCCAGACCACCGATTCGAAGGACAAGGATACCCCGGCTTTCCTGAAGTGCCTGCAGTCCGCCAAGGCGGTGGAGCTGTTTAGGGATCAGGGTTTCACCGTGCTCACGCCGAGCAATTAAGGTAGCGGCTGACGCATGAACTGGCTGCTGGACCTCACTCCCGACGAATGGAATGCGGTCCGGCTGTCGATCAAGGTGGCGACGGTGGCGATGCTGTTCAGCCTGCCGCCGGGCATCTTGATGGCGCTTTTGCTGGCCCGCGGAAAATTCTGGGGCAAGACGCTGCTCAACGGTGTGGTTCACCTGCCGTTGATCCTGCCGCCGGTGGTGACAGGTTATCTCTTGCTGCTTACCTTCGGCCGGCGCGGGCCGGCGGGAGCGTTCCTGGCCGAGCATTTCGGCCTCGTCTTCTCGTTTCGCTGGACCGGCGCCGCACTGGCCTGCGGCATCATGGGCTTTCCCCTGATGGTGCGGGCGATCCGGCTGTCGATCGAGGCGGTCGACCGCAAAATGGAGGCAGCGGCGGGAACGCTCGGCGCCAACCCGATTTGGGTCTTCGCCACCATCACGCTGCCGCTGATCCTGCCCGGGCTGATCGCCGGCTCGATCCTGTCCTTCGCCAAGGCGATGGGCGAGTTCGGCGCCACCATAACCTTCGTCTCCAACATTCCCAACGAGACGCAAACGCTCCCGTCGGCGATCTACACCTTCACGCAGGTGCCTGGCGGCGATGACGGGGCGCTCAGGCTGATGCTGATCTCCATCGTCATCTCGATGGCCGCATTGGTCGCCTCGGAAGTGCTGGCGCGGCGCGTCGGCCGGCGGATGGACATCGAATGAGCGTGCTGGTGGACATCAGCCATCGACTCGGCGGTTTCGCCGTCGACGCGCGTTTCGAAAGCGCCGGGCGGCTGACGGCGCTGTTCGGGCCCTCGGGCTCCGGCAAGACGACGCTGATCAACGTGATCGCCGGCCTGATCCGGCCGACCAAGGGCCGTATCGCGGTCGACGGCCGTGTGCTGGTCGACACCGGTGCCGGCATTTTCGTGCCGAAGCACAAGCGCCGGATCGGCATGGTGTTCCAGGACGCGCGGCTGTTTCCGCATATGAGCGTGGCCGGCAATCTGCGCTACGGCCGCTGGTTCACGCCGCCGGCGGAGCGCTATGCGGATATCGACGCGGTCGTCGAACTGCTCGGCATCGGTCCACTGCTCGACCGGCGACCGGCAAAGCTGTCGGGCGGCGAGAAGCAGCGCGTGGCGATCGGCCGGGCGCTGCTTGCCAGCCCGAAACTGCTGTTGATGGACGAGCCGCTGGCCTCGCTCGACGATGCGCGCAAAGCCGAGATCCTGCCCTATATCGAGCGGCTGCGCGACGAGACGAAGATCCCGATCGTCTATGTCAGCCATTCCGTCGCCGAAGTGGCGCAGCTGGCCAGCGACGTGGTGGTGATGGCGCAAGGCAAGGTCGCAGCCTCCGGTCCGACCGGCGCGATCATGCAACGGCTCGAATTGCTGCCGGCGGAGGAACGCGGCGAGGGCGGCGCGGTGCTCGACACCAAGGTGCTGCGCCATGATGAGATCTTCGGGATGACCGTGCTCGGCTCGGCGGCGGGCGAAATCCGGGTGCCGCTTCTGGCGGTCTCGGTCGGCGCGCCTGTGCGCATCCGCATCCGCGCCCGCGATGTGATGATCGCCACCGAACAGCCGAAAGGTCTCAGTGCGCTCAACATCCTGCCGGGCGCCATCGTCGCAATCGGCCCGGGCGAGGGGCCGACGGTCGAAATCGGCATCGACTGCAATGGCGCAACCGTGCTTGCGCGCATTACCGAACAATCCAGGCAGGTACTGAACCTTCAACTCGGCGGCAAGGTGTTCGCGGTGATCAAGACTGTCAGTTTCGACCGCGCCAACACCGGCGCCGGGCTGCCGGCCGAAGCGGATGGCTGATAGCCGCTATATCGTTTTGGAATAGCGCTATGGGTCGAGAGGGGCTAGTGTGACCGTGGAGGACAAGAGATGCCGTCGCTGAGCCTGCGGATAAATCTCGATCCGGACGGGCGCATAGGTCCGGGCAAGATCGAATTGCTGGAGCAGATCGCCACTTTCGGCTCGATCTCGGCTGCGGCACGCGGCATGGAGATGTCCTACAAGCACGCCTGGGATCTGGTGGAAGATATGAACCGTGTGTTCGGCAAGCCACTGGTCGCGGCGCAGACCGGCGGCAAAAAGGGCGGCGGCGCACAGCTGACCTCAGTTGGCCTTGCAGTCGTCAGCCGTTTTCGCGCTATCGAGCGCGCTGCGGCGGCAGCGGCGGCCACGCATATGGACGCCTTGCAGGCGGAGATTGATGCTGGGTGAGGGTTGAAGCTTGCGATCCGTCACACCCCCCTCTGTCCTGCCGGACATCTCCCCCGCAAGGGGGGAGATCAGCTAGCCCGTATACGGGCGCTAATCTGTTAGGCGATTGGCGAAATCCTCCGTGACGGCCAATCTCCCCACTAGAGGGGGAGATGTCCGGCAGGACAGAGGGGGGCGCGAAGGAACTCGACCTTTGAGCGCGCTATTCCTCGGGCTCTCCTGCTTTACGCAGCAGATAGGTGTCCATGATCCAGCCCTTTCTTTTCCGGGCTTCTTCTCTCGTCCTCTCAATCTCCTCGCCGACATCACCCAGGCGACCGGAAACGATGATCTCGTCCGGTGTGCCGAGATAGGCGCCCCAATGGATGATCAGATCCTTGTCTGCCAGCGTGTTGAAGGCGCATTTGCCGTCGAGCATGACCACGGCGCTGCCGGCATTGTGCGGCATGCCTTGTTCGGCGAGGCGGCGGCCGGTGGTGATCAGCACGGGGTCGCCGATGCGGTTCAGCGCCATCTTGTGGCCGGCGGCTAGCGCCTGGACGGCGGTGATGCCGGGAATGACCTCCAGTTCGAATGCGACATTGCCCCTCAGTCGTACGCGCGCGAGGATGCGCAGCGCGCTGTCATAGAGCGAGGGGTCGCCCCAGATCAGGAAGGCGCCGCAGCCGTCCTCGGCAAGTTCGTCGCGGACCAGGCTCTCATAGATCTGGGCGATGGCCTCGTGCCAGTCATCGACGGTCGAGCGATAGGAAGGCGCCGGCTCGGCGCGCACCGGCACGTCGAACTCGACGCGGCGCGATTTCGGATTGCTGACGAAACGGTCGCAGATATGGCGGCGCAATTCGGCAAGGTCGTTCTTCTTCGCCCCCTTGTCGGGGATAAACAGGACGTCCGCCCGGTTTAGGCCTGATATGGCCTGCACGGTCATATGGTCGGGATTGCCGGCGCCGATGCCGATGACGAGAAGCTTGCGCATGACGCGAACTCCTGCCCGATCGAAACCTGTTAGTCCAGACCGCCGATTGGCGTGTCCAGACACTGTGGCGTCCTGCTGGGAGACGGAAGGCTTTGAAACTCCACATTGAAACGGCTAGGGTCGCGGCATTCTTGGCGAGGGGCTTCGATGTTGCAATATGTTCTGTCCGTAGCGCTGGCGCTTTTAGCCGTGCCCGCGCTGGCCAATGATACGACCGCCGAACTCGGCACAGGTGGCCTGATCCTGTCGCGTAGCGACGCGGTGTCGATGCAAAGCGAGGACCTCTATATCTCGCCGGAAAAGATCACGGTCGACTACGTCTTCCACAACAACACCGACAAGGATGTAAATGCCATCGTCGCTTTTCCGCTGCCGGACATCGAAGGCAATCCGGAGGAAATGCCGGCCATCCCGGAAAACCAGAGCGACAATTTCCTTGGCTTCGAGGTGACGATCGACGGAGCGCCGGCAAAGCCGCAGCTCGAGCAGAAAGTGTTCGCTGTCGGCATCGATATCGGCGCCGATCTGAAGGCGCAGAACGTGCCGTTCAATCCGTTCGGCGATGCGGCCAAGGCGGCCCTGGCGAATCTGCCGAAAACGGTCTCCGAGGATTGGGAAAACCGCGGCATCATCATCGAGGATACGGGCAGCGACGGTACCGAGGCGAACAAGGTCTATACGCCGTGGTGGCAGTTGCGCTCGACCTATTGGTGGCGCGCGACATTTCCGGCCAACAAGGATGTCCACGTCTCGCACCGCTACAAACCGAGCGTCGGCGGCACGTCCTCGGTGAGTTTCTTCTATGACGGCAAGTTCACCGAGGGCAGCCAGTACACGACCTACAAGACCCGCTACTGCATGGACGACAGCTTCGAGAATGCAGTGCGCCAGGCCGCGAAGGCCGACGGTTATCCGCATTTTTACGAAAACCGCATTGCCTATATCCTGACCACCGGCGGCAACTGGGCCAATGGCGGCATCGGCAAGTTCAAGCTGACCGTCGACAAGGGCAATCCGAAAGCGCTGATCTCGTTTTGCGGCGACAATGTCAAGAAGGTCGGGCCGACGACCTTCGAGACGACGGCGCAGGATTTCTATCCCGAGCACAACATCGACATATTGCTTTTGGAGCCGTCGGATAACGGCGCCGGGGAAGCCAACTGATGGACGTCGCAATCTATGTCGCCATTGCGCAGAACGGCGTCATCGGGCGCGACGGCGGCTTGCCGTGGCGGCTGTCCACCGATCTCAAGCGCTTCAAGGCCGATACGATGGGCAAGCCCGTCATCATGGGCCGCAAGACTTATGAAGGCATCGGCCGGCCGCTGCCGGGCCGATTGAACATCGTGGTGACCCGCGACAAGGCCTGGCGCGCCGAGGGCATAGAGGTAGCGCACTCCCTGGAGGCCGCGATCCAGCTGGCCACGGTGCGCGGGCGTTGCATGAACGGCGTCGACGAAATCTGCGTCATCGGTGGCGGCGAGATCTATGCGCAGGCGCTGCCGCTGGCAGACCGGCTGCACGTCACCCATGTGCTGGCGACGGTCGATGGCGACGCGCATTTTCCCGACATCGATCCGGATTTGTGGCGCCTTGTCAACGCTCAGGACGTTCCGGCCGGTGAAAAGGACAGCCATGCGACGCGCTATTCGGTTTACGAGCGACGCCGCGGCGTGCATTGAGACGATAAAAGGGTCGCGAACGTCCAAAACGGACATGCTCGGCAGCGGATCGCGTTGAAAGCGCATCGCTGCGTCCCTATAGAAGAACAACTGGATTTTGCGCCGCAACGTCGGCGCTGAGGGAATCCCAAGCGAAAGGACATTCATGCCCTGGAACGACAAGAGCGGCGGCGGCGGCCCATGGGGCGGCGGCGGCAACAATCAGGGACCCTGGGGGCAGGGACCGAAGGGGCCTAGCGGCCCGCCGGGGTCACCTCCCGATCTCGAAGACATCATCCGCCGCGGCCAGGACCGGCTGCGGCGCGCGCTGCCCGGTGGCGGCGGCGCCAGCCCGGCCGTCTTTGCGCTGATCGCAGCGGCTCTGATCGTGCTGTGGGCGTTCAAGGCGGTCTACACCGTGCAGCCGGACGAGGTTGCGGTCGAGCTGCGCTTCGGCAAGCCGAAGGCGGAGCTGTCGCAGCCGGGTCTGCATTTCCATTGGTGGCCGGTCGAAACCGTCGAGACGGCCAACATCGCCGAACAACTCGTCGATATCGGTGGTGGCGGCGCGACGAGCGGCAACTCGTCGGGGCTGATGCTTACCGGCGACCAGAACATCGTCAACGTGCAGTTTTCGGTGGCCTATCAGGTCTCCGATCCCCGGGCCTATCTGTTCGACGTCTCCGATCCCGAAGGCATGCTGCAGCAGGTCGCAGAGAGCGCCATGCGCGAAGCGGTTGGCCGGCGACCGGCGCAGGACATCTTCCGCGACGACCGTCAGGGCATCGCCGCGTCGGTGCGTGAAATCATCCAGACGACGCTGGACGGCTACAAGGCCGGCCTGAATGTCAACGCGGTTTCGATCGAGGACGCGGCGCCGCCGCGTGAAGTGGCCGACGCGTTCGACGAAGTGCAGCGCGCCGAGCAGGACGAAGACAAGTTCGTCGAGCAGGCCAACCAGTATTCCAACCAGAAGCTTGGCCAGGCGCGTGGCGCCGCGGCGCAGATCCGCGAGGACGCGGCAGCCTACAAGAACCGTGTCGTCCAGGAAGCCGAAGGTGAGGCGCAGCGCTTCATCTCGGTCTATGACGAATACGCCAAGGCGCCCGATGTTACGCGCCGGCGGCTTTATCTGGAAACGATGGAGAAGGTGCTGAAGGATTCCAACAAGGTGATCGTCGAACAGGGCAATGGGCAAGGGGTCGTTCCCTATCTGCCGCTGCCGGCACTGCAACCGAAGGCGCCGCCGCCTGCGACCACGGGAGGAGCCCAGTGATGGCCAATCGTCTTCCCATCATCGCGGTCATCGCGGCCGTGCTTCTGTTCCTGCTCTACTCCTCGGTCTTCGTGGTCAACGCGCGCCAGCAGGCGCTCGTGCTGCGGTTCGGCGAGATCGTCGACGTCAAGAATGAACCCGGCATCTATTTCAAGGCGCCTTTCGCCTTCTTCGACGCCGACAGCGTGCAGTTGATCGAAAACAGGGTGCTGCGCTTCGATCTCGACAACATCCGCGTCCAGGTTTCGGGCGGCAAGTTCTACGAGGTCGACGCTTTCATCGCGTACCGCATCTCGGATCCGCGCGTGTTCCGCTCAGCCGTGTCCGGTCAGATCACACTGGCCGAAGCACGACTGAGGACGCGTCTCGATGCGGCGCTGCGCCGTGTCTACGGTCTGCGCGACTTCGAGGCGGCGCTTTCGGAAGAGCGGGCCGTGATGATGCGCGAAGTGCGCGATCAGCTTCGGCCCGACGCCACCTCGCTCGGCCTGCAGATCGAGGATGTGCGCATCCGCCGAACCGATCTGACGGCCGAGGTTTCGCAGCAGACCTTCGACCGCATGAAGGCCGAACGTTTGGCCGAGGCCGAACGGCTGAGGGCACGCGGCAAAGAGGCCGCGCAGCGCATCACCGCCCGCGCCGACCGCGAAGTGGTGGAAATCGTCGCCGAAGCGCGCAAGGAATCGGAAATCCTGCGTGGTGAAGGTGAAGCCCAGCGCAGCGCCACCTTTGCCGACGCCTACAAACGCGATCCGGCGTTCTTCGACTTCTACCGGTCGATGAATGCCTATGGCACGGCGCTGGACAACTCCGGGACGACGATGGTGCTGTCGCCGAACTCGGAGTTCTTCCGCTTCTTCCGCAATCCGGACGGGACGGACGCGAAGCCGGCGGCGCCTGCGGCTCCGGCGACGGCACCTGCCGCGCCGGCGACGGCACCTGCCGCGCCGGCTGCACAACCTGCACCCGCCCAGTAGGGCGGTGCAGGATTTCCTTGCGGCCATAGGCCTGGTCCTCGTTGTCGAGGGCCTGGTCTATGGCGGCTTTCCCGGCCTTGCCAAACGTCTTGCCGGCGAAGTGCTGTCGACGCCGGAAATTGCGCTGCGCATCGTCGGGCTGGTGGCGATCGCCATCGGCGTCGGCATCGTCTGGTTGGTGCGTGGCTGAGGACCGCTGATCTGCAATTCCAGGAAAGTGTGAGCGGTTTTCCGTCCGGAATTGCGTAAAAGCAAAGGGATTGAACGGTTCGCCGTTTCCGCGAAACGGCGAACCGCTCTAAGGTGTAACGGAGGATTTATCCTCCTGATGTGGCCATAGCCGCAAACGTGCCGTATTTCTTGCCAACATGACGCGACGCGGCGTTTTGCCGAAGCGCTTTTTCTTTTCAGATTCCGGGAGGCTTTCGATGACATCCAACACCCTTCTGCGCGCGGCGCGGCGGACGTTCATCGCAGGTGCTGCGGCACTTATGGTCGGCGCGCTTGCCGTTCCGGCTTTCGTGACGCCGACGGTGGCCGCGGACGGACCGGCTTCGGTTGCCGACCTCGCCGAAGGCCTGCTCGGTGCGGTGGTCAACATCTCGACCTCGCAGACCGTGAAGGGCACGGAAGGTCCGGGCGCGGTGCCGATGCCGCAGCTGCCGGAGGGTTCGCCGTTCCAGGATTTCTTCGACGACTTCTTCAAGAACCGTGGCGGCGACAAGGATGGCGGCGCGCAAAAGGTGCAGTCGCTGGGCTCCGGCTTCGTAGTCGACGCCGAGCAAGGCATTGTCGTCACCAACAACCACGTCATCGCCGATGCAGACGATATCGAGGTGAATTTCTCCGACGGCGTGACGCTCAAGGCGACGCTGGTCGGCACCGACACCAAGACCGACGTGGCGGTGCTCAAGGTCGACCCGAAGGGCCACAAGCTGACGGCGGTGAAGTTCGGCGATTCCAACAAGATGCGCGTCGGCGACTGGGTGATGGCGATCGGCAATCCGTTCGGCCTTGGCGGCACGGTGACGGTCGGCATCGTCTCGGCCCGCAACCGTGACATCAATTCCGGCCCCTATGACGACTTCATCCAGACCGACGCCGCCATCAACCGCGGCAATTCCGGCGGACCGCTGTTCAACAGCCTGGGCGAGGTCATCGGTATCAACACGGCGATCATCTCGCCGTCGGGCGGCTCGATAGGCATCGGTTTCTCCATCCCCTCGCAGCTTGCCTCGGGCGTCGTCGACCAGCTGCGCCAGTTCGGCGAGACCCGTCGCGGCTGGCTCGGCGTGCGCATCCAGCCGGTGACCGACGACATCGCCGAGAGCCTCGGCATGGCCACCGCCAAGGGCGCGCTGGTGGCCGGCGTCATCAAGGGCGGACCGGTCGACAACGGCACAATTCTCGCCGGCGACGTCATCATCAAGTTCGATGGCAAGGACATCCATGAAATGCGCGACCTGCCGCGCGTCGTGGCGGAAAGCCCGGTCGGCAAGGCGGTCGACGTGATCATCGTGCGCAAGGGCGTCGAGCAGACGGTGAAGGTGACGCTCGGCCGGCTTGAGGACGGCGAGAAGGTCGCTGCCGGTGAGGACGGCACTACCGATGAGGACAAGGGCGGCGACAAGGCGCCCGCGGTCTCCACGGCCTCGGTGCTCGGCATGACCGTCGGCGAGCTCAATGACGACACACGGAAAAAATTCGGCATCGCGGCCGACGTCTCCGGCGTCGTCATCACCGACGTCACCAAGGATTCGGCCGCCGCCGAGCGCGGCATCCAGGCCGGCGAGGTGATCACCGAAATCGCCCAGGAATCGGTCGCGACCCCGAAGGACGTGATGGACCGGATCGGCGCGCTGAAGGAGCAGGGCCGCAAGAATGCGCTCTTGATGCTGGCGTCCAAGACAGGCGAGTTGCGCTTCGTGACGATCCGGATGGATTGAGTCCGGAAAGCCCCATAACCGATTGTCTTCAGGGAAAGGGCGGCTAGCGAGCCGCCCTTTTTCGTGCCTGCCAGTCCGTGCGCGACAGTTTGTAGAGGACATGCCGCTTGAGGTGCGGGTGGCTGTCAGGGATGGATGGGTGGTCGAAATCGCGAGCCGGGTCAGGGGTCATGCCAAGACGCTCCATGACGGCCGTCGAGCGGCGGTTGGCCGCGACGGCGAAGGAGACGATCTCGTCGCGGTCAAGCGTTTCGAAGCCAAAGGCGAGCCAGGCTTCGGAGGCCTCCGTGACATAGCCCTTGCGCCAGAATTCCGGCGCCAACCGCCAGCCGATCTCGATCGTATCGGAAGGCAGGGACGGCACGTGATCGGTCTTTAAGAGACCGACGAAGCCGATGCATTCCCCAGTCGCGGCGATCTCGGCGGCGGCAAAACCAAAGCCGTCCTCGGCGATCCAGCCCCGAAACTCGTCCATCTTGGCATCCGTCTCGGCGCGGTCGCGGCGGAACGGAAAAAATTCCATCACCCGCTCGTCCGAATTGATGCGGTGGAAGAGTTCGCGATCGCGGTCTTCCCAATTGCGCAGGATGAGGCGCTCGGTGCGCATCGGTTTCATTGGGCGAACTCTTCCTGGCGGTAGCCCTGGAGATAAAGCAGCGCGGTGAGATCGCCATGGTCGATGCGGACCTTGGCTTCGGCAGCAACGGCCGGCTTGGCGTGGAGCGCGACACCGGTGCCGGCCAGGCGGATCATGTCGAGGTCGTTGGCGCCGTCGCCGACCGCAATCGCATCGAATGGCGTCAGGCCGAGGTGGGCCGAGATATCGTTCAGCGCATCGGCCTTGGCGGCGCGGCCGAGGATCGGCTCGGCGACCAGGCCGGCAAAGCGCCCGTTCTCCTCGATCAGGCGGTTGGCACGGTTTTCCTCGAAGCCGAGCATGGCGGCGACACGGCTGGTGAAGACGTCGAAGCCGCCGGAGACAAGCGCCGTCCAGGCGCCATTGGCGCGCATCGTCTGCACCAGGGCGCGGCCGCCCGACGCGAGCGTCAGGCGGTTCGCGATGATGCGGTCGACGACGGCGGCATCGAGGCCTTTCAGCAGCGCCACGCGTTCACGCAGCGCCGGCTCGAAAGCGATCTCGCCGTTCATCGAGCGTGCCGTGATGGCGGCAACGCGGTCCTTGACGCCGATCTCGTCGGCGAGTTCGTCGATGCATTCCTGGTCGATCATGGTTGAATCCATATCGGCAAGCAGGATTGTCTTGCGGCGGCTTTCGGCCTGCTGAACGATCACGTCGACCGGCTCTGAACCAAGTGCTGTGCGCAAGGCCGCACTTGCCTCAGCGGCTTCTGCCCCCTCGGGCAACACCAGATCGCAGGCGACGCCTTCGCCCAGCCAGCGAACAGCGCTTGCGCCGACCGACCGTGAGGCCATATTCGCAAGCGAGGCCGACATCGCGCGGCGGACGGGGTGAGACACAAGCGTGGCAATGAGCGGCATCGAGACTTCCAAGCAGCTAGGCGAGGGCGGGCAGGCGGGCGAGGGCCGCGTGAAGAACGCGATCCTGATAGCCGGGCCGACCGCCAGCGGCAAGTCGGCGCTGGCGCTCGATCTCGCCGAACGCAAGGGCGGTGTCATCGTCAACACCGATTCCATGCAAGGCTACTCGGTGCTCGACGTGCTGACGGCGCGGCCGAATGCCGCCGATCTCGCCCGCGCGCCGCACTTTCTCTATGGCCACGTGCATCCCTCGACCGCCTATTCCACCGGCGCCTGGCTGCGCGACGTGATGAAGCTGATCGATGACGGCACGCTTGCACGGCGACCCGATGGCGCCGGCTTCGAACGTCCGGTGATTTTCGTCGGGGGCACCGGGCTCTATTTTCGCGCACTTGCCGAGGGCATTTCGGAAATGCCCGACATTCCGCAGCAGGTACGCGACCGCTGGCGCTACGAGTTAAAGGAGCAAGGCGCAGCCAAGCTGCACCGCATCCTGATGCATGAAGATTCGGCGGTCGCCATGCAGCTGAAGCCGACCGACGGCCAGCGCATCGTGCGGGCGCTGGAGGTGCTCGACGCATCCGGCCGCTCCATCCTAGAATGGCAGGCAGCGCGCGGCCGGCCGCTGATCGACCGCGACAGCGCTCGGTTCTTCGTTATCGAGCCGGACCGCGCCCCCCTTGTCGAGCGGATCGAAACAAGGTTCGACCGCATGCTCGATCTCGGCGCGCTCGATGAGGTCAAACGGCTTGCGGCGCTTGGCCTCGATCCCGACCTGCCGGCGATGAAGGCGATCGGCGTTCGCGAACTTTCGGCTGCCATGGCGGGTGACATCAGCTTTCCTCAGGCCATCGAGCGCTGCAAGGCAGCGACGCGGCAATATGCCAAACGGCAAACGACGTGGTTTCGCCATCAGCTGGGACCGGAATGGCTGAGATTGCAGCCCGGCGGCCGCTTGCAAACCGCGACTTGATTTTCGTGCTGCCAATACAATTAAGGAAACAGAAGTAGGAATGAACATTCCCGCTCCGGTTGTCTGGATTAACCGTCCGTAAGGCGCCGGCATGCCATAGATCCGGCGGGTACTTTGCAACGGGAAGCAGATGCGTTTCCACAAGGCGGAATCCGCATTTTTCGTCTTTATTTTCGTGATCCTGGCCGCAGGCCTGGTGACGCTTTATGCCTATGGTCAATTGCAGTTCATCGCGGTCGGTCACGATACGACTTCCCGGGTCGAGAGGATCGCCTATCTCAACACGCTGCTGTTTGTCACCGGGGTGCTGCTGGCGACAGCGCTGTTCTTCGGCGTGTTCTTCATCTACCCGCTGATCCGTAGGCAGGCCACGGAAGAGGGCAAGCTGCGCGCCATGACGGTTTCGCTCAGCGCCCGCTCGGAAACGCTGCAGCATGCGGCATTGACCGACGGCCTTACCGGCATGCAGAACCGGCGCTACTTCGATGATGCGCTGAAGGAATATCTCGAGGAATTCCGCCGCATCGAAAAGCCCGTCGGGCTGATGATCCTCGACCTCGATCATTTCAAGCAGGTCAACGACACGCATGGCCACGATGTCGGCGACGAGGTGCTGAGGGCAGTCGCCAATTGCCTCAAAGGCATGACGCGCTATCACGACGTGGTGGCGCGGCTCGGCGGCGAAGAGTTCGCCGTTGTCACCCCCAACATGGACGCGGAGTTGTTGGGGAAGTTCGCCGAACGCATCCGCAAGGCGATTGCCAACATGTCGGTGCTGTCGGGCAATGTCCGCCTCAAGATCACCACCAGTGTCGGTCTTGCCGTCTGGGATCGGAAGGAAACGGCCGAGGAATTCTACCGCCGCGCCGACCGCCAGCTCTACGAGGCGAAGAGGCAAGGCCGCAACCGCGTCTGCGCCTAAAATCCCGAAGAAGAATTCATGAGGCCGGTTACCTGACGTGGCTTTCTCGACTTCCGGTGCTCACGGACTAAATGTCCGCTCCGCTCCGGCTTCTCGAAAGCCACGCCATTCAATCCGGCCTGATGAATTCCCTTTCGGGATTTTGCCCAAGCGGGCCAACGAAGCGGAGCCCTGGCGCTCCGGCGGCTTCTCAATTGGCCGGCAAAAAAGTCGCTACGCTGAAGGTCAATCGTTCTGCGGGCGCATGCCGAAGGTTGTGGGCTTGAGGCCGTAGCGCAGGTCGAAATCGTCGTCGGGCTGGACGCGCTGGGCGGTGGCCGGCTTGCGGTAATCGGGATCGCCGGCCTGGCGGCCGGAGTCCGCGACCTCGGCGAAGGCCATCTGCTGCTGCGGTTTCGGGACGTTGCGCAGCCGCTCGACGATGGCGGCGAGATCGACGTCGTTGCCGTCCTGCGAGAACTCGTCCTGCTCTCGCTTGGCGGTGCCGGGGATCAGGTTCTCCGCCAGTTTCTCGAACTTCAGCCGCATGGTCGTCGCCACGCCTTCACCGAAGGCGATGGCTTCGCGCTGGCCCATGGAGGACAGGAAGGCCAGCGTCGAGGCGGAGGAATCGGCGATCGCCGAGCGGATGATCGCCTGGTCCTGCTCATTGGCCAGCCGCATGGCGAAGAAGGTCGAGCATTGCGACAGGATGGTCGGATCGAGTTCACCCGGGCGCTGGGTGACGACGCCGAGATAGCAGCCATATTTGCGGCCTTCCTTGGCGATGCGCGACAGTGCATGCCTTGTCGGGGCGAAGCCAAGGCGTGGATCGGCCGGCATATAGCGGTGTGCTTCCTCGCACAGCAGCAACAGCTTCAGCCGGCCCTCGCTCCACAGCGCAAGGTCGAAGGCGAGCCGAGCCAGCACCGAACAGACGGAGTTGACCACTTCGGACGGCATGCCGGCCATCTCGAAGCAGGTCACCGGGCGGCCATGATGCGGCACACGGAAAATATTGCCGATCGTTTCGTGGATCGTGTCCTCGATCAGTCGCGAATTGAACATGAAGCGATAGCGCGGGTCGGACGCGGCGGACTCGATGCGCGTCTTCAGCGATTTCAGCGTCGGGCGGTCGTTCTTGCTTTCCAGGAGGCCCATGCGCTCGTCGATCTGCTTGATGAGATCGACCATGCGGTAGGGCACCGGCGTGTCGGCGGTCAGCGCATCGCTGCCGCGGCGCACGTAAGAGCCTGAATTGGGATTGCGATAGAGGTTCTTGGCGGCGGGGATCAGGTCGCGCAGGACATCGACTTCTTCCGGCACGACCTCTCGGCCGCGAAACAGCACTTCGGCGAATTCTTCAAGCCTGAACATCCAGAACGGCAGGTCAAGCGTCTTGGAATCGACCCGGACGCAGAACTCAGGCAGGGATGCCGCGAATTCATTGTGCGGATCGAGAATGAGGATTCGCAGATCGGGCCGGGCGGCGATCGATTTGCGCAGCAGCAGCGAGATGGCGGTGGATTTGCCGACGCCGGTTGTGCCGACAACGGCAAAATGGCGCGCCAGCGTGTCGTCGATGGCGATGTTGGCGTCGATCGACTCATCCTGCGACAGCGTGCCGATGGTGATGGAATGACGCCCGGCGAGATCGTAGACCGCCTGCAGGTCACGGGTACGGATGCGGTGCGCTATGGCGCCGATATGAGGATAGGTGGTGATGCCGCGGTCGAACACCGGTTTGGCGCCGGGCTCGGCGCCGTCGCGCACTTCGCCGATTAGTTCGACGCTGACCTCGATGGGATTTTGTCCCTCATTGCTCCAGGCGCGATCCGACTTGCCGATTTCGTAGACCAGACCAACGGTGCGCGATGTCCCGAGATTGATGGAGATCATCTTGCCGACGGTCCACAGGCCGGTGACCGCTCCTTCGATGTCGTCGGCATAGGCGCTGATGGTGGCGCGCGCACCGTCGCACTGCACGACGTTGCCGAGAATGCGCTTGTCGCTCTGCTCTGCGCGGCGGCGCTCCTGCGAGGTCGGTTCGCCGACGGAGGCTTCGCGCTCGACAAACATACGATCCGATCCCCATTCTCGTGGAGCCTCGATCCTACACAGACGGGGTTAAGGTGGCGTGATGCGGGATGGTGTAGCAGGGGTTAACCCGTCAGCGAAAATTCAACCGGCCGGCCTCTTTTCCGAATCCAAATATTCGATATATTGGACGAATGACTGATATAGCGAATGACATGTCGGCCACGATAGGCAGACGAATCCACGCCGAAAGAGCCTTGCGGGGCTGGTCGTTGGCCGACCTGGCGAACCGCTCCGGCGTCTCCAAAGCCATGCTCAGCACTATCGAGCGCGGCATGACCAGCCCGACGGCCGCGCTACTGGTGCGCATCGCCGCTGCTTTCGGCATGACGCTGTCGACGCTGATTGCACGCGCCGAGCAGCAAGGTGGCGGCCTGCTGCGCGAGAGTGAGCAGCCGGTTTGGCGCGACCCCGGTACGGGCTATGTCCGCCGGCATCTGTCGCCGGTTTCCGACACGCCGCTCGAATTGATCCGGGTGCAACTGCCGGCTGGCGCCAGTGTGAGTTTCCCGGCGGCGTCCTATGCCTTCATCAAGCAGCAGATGTGGCTGATCTCCGGGCGACTTGAGTTCACCGAGGGTGATATGGTGCATAGTCTCGAGCCCGGCGACTGCCTGGCGCTCGGCGCGCCGTCGGACTGCACGTTCCATGCCGTCGGACCGCAGCCGGCCGACTATCTGGTTGCGCTGGTCAGGGGCTGAAATCGTGGCAAGACGTCCCAAGCGCTCCGACAATGGCGGACCGCCGCTCGATGATTACAAGGGTCCGCCATGGGGCAGGGGCGATCCCTACATCTTCCTGGCCTGGCAGGCAGCGCATGCCAAGGCGTGGAAGGCGCCAAGCCGTGACGTGATGCTGATGCGCATGGAAAAGGCCGAGCGGCTTGGCCTGACCTATGAGGAATACACGCTCGAAATCCTCGAACGCGGGCTGCATCTGCAGCCGAAAGACACCGATCGCATCGCCGCGATCAAGGCGAGACGAAAGCGGCGCCGCGTCGCGCGTCTGGATTAGCAAGGGAAAGTGCAGGTGAGTCCCATCGAAATCAGGTCGCTGACTGCGGAAACACGCGACATGCTGGCCGACCTCCTGATCGAGACGGTCGCGGCCGGCGGCTCCGTCAGCTTCATGCATCCCTTATCCAGGCAAGCGGCGGAAACCTTCTGGAGCAACTCGTTGATGGCAGCAGAGAGAGGTGAAAGAGCGGTGCTGGGTGCTTGGTATGGCGACGCGTTGATCGGCACCGTCACCTTGCTGCTCGACTTTCCGGTCAATCAGCCGCACCGGGCCGAGATCGCCAAGCTCATGACCCGCGTCGAACACCGCGGCAAGGGCATAGCGAGCCGGCTGATGCGGGCGGCCGAAACGCTCGCCGTCGAGAAAGGCCGCACGCTTCTGGTGCTGGACACCGCAACCGAGGAGGGCGCTTCCAGCCTTTACGAAAAACTCGGCTTCACGCTCACTGGCGAAATACCGGACTTTGCCCTGAAACCGCATGGCGGGCTGACCGGCACGCTCATCTACTGGAAGCGCATCGGCGGCGCTGCCTAAGCCTTGTGGTGAACCTCTTGCAGCGCGTAGACCGGCGTCGCGATGCCTTCCATGCGCGCCTTCAGCTGCAGCGCCAGGAACTGGGAGTAATGGCGCGACTGGTGCAAATTGCCGCCATGGAACCACAGCGCCTCCTGCTGCGTCGGCTTCCACATGTTGCGCAGCTCGCCTTCCCAGGGGCCTGGGTCCTTCGTGGTGTTGGAGCCGAGGCCCCAGCATTTGCCGACCTTGTCGGCGACCTCCCGTGAGATCAAATCGGCCGCCCAGCCATTCATCGAACCGTAGCCGGTGGCGTAGACGATGAGATCGGCCGGCAGTTCCGATCCATCGCTGAGCAGGACCGAATGCTCCTTGATCTCCTTCACGTCGACACCGCTTTTCAGCTTGATCGACCCGTCGATGATCAGGTCGGAGGCGCCGACATCGATGTAATAGCCCGAGCCGCGTCGCAGATATTTCATGAAAAGGCCGGAGCCGTCGTCGCCCCAGTCGAGCATGAAGCCGGCCTTCTCCAGGCCTTTGTAGAAGTTGGCGTCGCGCTTCTTCATCTCGGCATAGGCCGGAATCTGGAATTCGTGCAGGATCTTGTAGGGCAGGGAGGCGAAGACGAGGTCGGCCTTGGCTGTGGTCATGCCGCTCGCAACCGCCTTTTCCGAATAGAGTGAGCCCAGGCCGATCTCCATCAGCGTGTCCGACTTGACGATGTGCGTGGTCGAGCGCTGCACCATGGTGACGTCGGCGCCGGCCTCCCAAAGGGCTGCTGCAATGTCGTGGGCGGAGTTGTTCGAGCCGATGACGACAGCTTGTCTGCCGACATAGGCATCGGGTCCCGGATGCGTCGAGGAGTGATGCTGGTCGCCCTTGAATGTGTCCATGCCCTTGAAGTTCGGCATGTTGGCCTTGCCGGATTGCCCCGTGGCCAGCACCAATTGTTTCGGCTTCAGCGTGATGTCCTTGCCGTCGCGGCGCACCACCACCGTCCATTCCTTCTTGCTGTCGTCATAGACAGCGCTCATGGCCTCGGTCGACGACCAGTAGTTCAGCTCCATTACCTTGGCGTACATTTCCAGCCAGTCGCCGATCTTGTCCTTGGGCGCGAAGACCGGCCAGTTCCTGGGAAAGTCGATATAGGGCAGATGGTCGTACCAGACCGGATCGTGCAGGCAGAGCGATTTGTAGCGCTTGCGCCAGCTGTCGCCGGCCCGTTCGTTCTTCTCGACGATGATGGTCGGCACGCCGAGCTGCCGCAGCCGCGCGCCGAGCGCGATGCCGCCCTGGCCGCCGCCAATGATGAGCGTATAGGGCTGCGTCTTGAAGCCGAGCTCGGCGGCCTCCTTCTCGCGCTCCTCCTTCCAGGTCGGGCGGTTCTTGCCATGGCCGTGCTTGGCGCCGAGCGGGCGGTCGAAACCGGCCGGCTCCTCATGGCCCTTCAGCTCGACCATGGTGGTGAGCAACGTCCAGATCTTGCCGTCCTTCAGCCGGATGTGGCCGAAGCCGCGCGCCACAGACGTTTCGAAACTGATCCAGCCGTCGAGCAGGCCATCGTTTTCAGTGGCGTCCTCGCCCCTGGCGATCGCCCAGTTCGATGGGTTGGTTTTGGCCAGCTGGCTCACCAGCATGTCGCGCACCTGGTCACGGCCTTCCATGGTCTTGATGTTCCAGGTGAAGCTGACGAGATCGCGCCAAAAACAATCCTCCTGAAAGCAGGCGACCGCCTTGTCGATGTCGCCGGCGGTGAGTGCCGCGCCGAAGCGATCGAGCAGGTCGGAAAGCTTCTTGTTGGGGGCCTTGTCGAGCATTGAATTTCCTCCGCGATTTTTCCTGGCCGCCCGTAGCGAACGGAACCCTGCCGAAGCTTGACGTCCGGCCTGGCGCAGTATCGCGGCAAATTATGCGCCGCGTCACGTCGTCCAATAGTTTGCCGCGTATTCAGGGGCTTATCGGGAAATCGGGACGCCGAAGACCGTCACGAACCAGCGGCGGACCGCTTCCTCGGCCGGGCTCAGATGCGCGCCCGAAGGTGCGGTCAGATAGTGGCCGGCACCGCTCGACAGCGTAAAGCCGGACAGGGTGACGAGAGATCCTTCGCGCAGTGCCGCGTCGGCCAACGGTCGCGATCCCAGCACCATGCCGGCGCCGTGCTTCGCCGCCTCCAGTGCGGTAACGAAACTGTCGAATTTGTGCGTCGGCCCGAGCGCCGGCTTCATCCGGGCGACGGCGAACCATTCGCCCCACATTTCCCGTGCGCCGACCACTGTAAGTCTCGGCAATCCCGTCCAATCCTTGACGTTGGCGAGATGTGGCGATGCCATCGGCGTTAAGGTTTCGCGGGTGAGGCGGTCGGCCTGCCGTCCGGCAAAGGAGCCGGAGCCAATGCCGAATCGGATGTCGAGACCCACAAAGCGCTCGCCGTAATCGGCCGGTGTGTGGATGGTCTCGATCTGCAGCTGGACGAAGGGCAGGTCCTTGGCCATTTGCGGCAGCTTCGGCGCGATCATCAGCACGGCAAACGAGATCGGCGAGCGTATCGTCACGCTCTGGACGGTCTTGGGTTCGAACAACTCGCGCGTGCTGTTGGCGATCACGGCAAAGGCCGATTGCAGATGCGGCAGGTAGGCGGCACCCTCCGGCGTCAATTCGACGCCGCGCGCCAGGCGGATGAACAGCGGCTGCTTCAACCGCTCTTCGAGAGAACGGATGTGCTGGCTGACCGCAGCCTGGGTCAGGCCAAGCTCGGCCGCGGCGGCGGTGAAATTCGACAGCCGCGCGGCGGCCTCGAAACTCCGCAGCCAGTCGAGCGGCGGCAAGGGCAGGGTTGTTTGAGGCATAAACCGTTTATGGCCTTTGGCCGCAAAATGATAATTTGAGTTATGCCTTCGACATCATCACGATGCAACCGGAAACCCTGCGGAGTTGGCTGCGGGGCGCAGCGGACAGGAACGGATCTCCATGCTTACCCAGGCGCTGATCGGCGACGAAGGAAGAACGATCGACCTCGGTTGGAAGGACGGCGCGCGCACTCGCTTTCACGCCATGTGGTTGCGCGACAATGCGCTCGACGACAAGACGCGCAGCGCCGGCAACGGCCAGCGGCTGATCACCATTCTCGACATTCCGGCGCAAACGCGGATCGGCGCAGCCGCGATCAAGGGCGATGCGCTTGAAGTCAGTTTCGAACCGGAGGGAAAGACGGTGCGCTTTCCTGCGGCATGGCTGAGCGCCAATGCCTATGACCGCGATGCCGCCCGACAGCCCGGCTGGACAGGCGAGGGCACCGTGCGATGGACCAGGGCCTCTATGCAGAATTCGGTGCCGCGCGCCGGCTATGTCGCGGCCAGCCGCGACCGCGCCGTCTTGCGGCAATGGCTGTCGGCGGTGAAGACCTACGGCTTCGCGGTGATGGACGATCTGCCGGCCGAATCCGGGGCGCTGTGCAAAGTGTCCGATCTGTTCGGCTATATCAGGGAGACCAATTACGGCCGCTGGTTCGAGGTGCGCGCCGAGGTCAATCCAACCAATCTGGCCTACACCAATCTTGGCCTGCAGGCGCATACCGACAACCCCTATCGTGATCCGGTGCCGACCTTGCAGATCCTGTCGTGTATCGAAAACACGGTCGAGGGCGGCGAATCCAGCGTCGTCGATGGTTTTGCCGTGGCGGCCGCGCTGCAGGCCGAAAACCCCGAAGGCTTCCGGCTGTTGAGTTCATACCCGGCGCGCTTCGAATATGCCGGCTCGTCGGGCGTGCGATTGCAGGCCAAGCGGCCGATGATCGAGCTCGGGCCGGATGGCGAACTCATCGCCATCCGCTTCAACAACCGCTCGCTGGCGCCGACCGTCGATGTGCCGTTCGCGGAGATGGAGGCCTACTACGCCGCCTATCGCCGGTTTGCCGAACTGATCGAGGATCCGTCCTTCGAAGTGACCTTCAAGCTCGAGGCGGGCCAGGCCTTCATCGTCGACAACACCCGCGTCATGCATGCCCGCAAGCAGTTCTCCGGCGCCGGCAAGCGCTGGCTGCAGGGCTGCTACGCCGACAAGGATGGCCTTTTGTCGACGCTGTCGGCGATCGAACACGAATTCAAGGAAGCAGCGGAATGAGCAGCCAGGATTTGAACGCGAGCAACATCGTCGAATTCATCGCCGATATTTTCGAACGCCGAGGGGCTGAATCCTATCTCGGCGAACCCGTCACCATGTCGGAGCACATGTTGCAGGGCGCCTGGTTCGCCGAAAAGGACGGCGCGCCCGATGTGCTGGTGGCGGCAGCACTGCTGCACGATATCGGCCACTACACCAGCGAGTTCGGCACCTATTCGCCCGACGATGTCGAGGACAAGCATCATGACGAAGCCGGCGGCGAGGTGCTGGCGCCGTTCTTTCCACCGGTGATCGTCGAATGCGTCAGGCTGCATGTCGCGGCCAAGCGCTACCTCTGCGCTACCGACCCCACCTATTTCGGCAGGCTGTCGCAGGCCTCGGTCCACACGCTGTCGCTGCAAGGCGGGCCGATGAATGCCGAAGAGGTGGCCGAGTTCCGCAAGAACCCGTTCCACGAGGAAGCGGTGCGGGTTCGCATCTGGGACGAGGCCGGCAAGATCGCCAACATGAAGACCCGGGCATTTCGCGACTACATGCCGCTGCTGCAGCGGGTTGTCCGCGACTTCGCCAATCGCGCCTGATCGCAATCCGGGGAAGGAACGGCATATGCACCGTTTCGACGGCAAACATGCGCTAACCGTATGCCGCCGCAGACTTGCCGCGAGCGTCTGCGTGCGCAGGCGCTCGCGCCTCGCTGCCGATCCCTACCGGTGACGAGCCTTGTCACCGCGGATTTTATTGCGACATCCGTCGGCGCGGCCCAAGATCAGTAGGTCAGACTTCGGTGTATATTTGACTCAGACGAAGGTCTGAGAATCGAGCTGCAAGCACGAAAGGAGAGTTTCCTCAGCGTTTGTGAGCCGCAATTTTGGGCTGTTCATTCTTGAATACCGTGACACATCATGATGTGATGGTGGCATGAATGGAGAAAGGCAGCCCCTGTTTTCATCCGTGCGTCGCCGGGCGTACTTTAGCTTGCGCGTATTCGCGGCGGTTGCGGTGACGATGCCGGTGCTTGGTCTGCGGTTGAGCCATGTCGACGGTTACAAGATCGAATTCGCCGCTGCCAGCGCCAAGAGCGGAAACAATGGCAATGGTAACGGTGGTGGCAACGGTAGTGGTAACGGTAATGGCTCAGGCGGCAACGCCGGGAATGGCAACGCCAACGGAAAGGGAAAAAATGGTGCCGGCGACAACGCCGCCGGTAGCCAAGCTCCCAGTAGCCAAGTCAATGCCGCTGGCGACACGGTGACGGTACAGGGCGCCAAAATCCAGGTCGTGCATCGCGATGGATTCAGCGAAAGCATCGAGGCCGGCCGCTTCACTATGAAGGATCCGCTTGGAAGGACAATTGTCGAACGCGCCGTAAGGGCCTCCGACATTGCTCGTCTGAAAGGGCTGTAACTGTTGGTTCGCCAACCAGCATCCGACCTTCAGACAAGCCCCGATCTCCCTATACAAGACCCGTTTTGGGCGCGTGCATAAGAATGGCTGCTTCGGTGCGGTTTCGCACCTTTAGCTTTTGAAATATCCGAGTCATGTGGTGTTTTACCGTTTTCTCCTGCAGGTTGAGACGTTTGGCGACTTCTTTATTGCTCAGTCCTTCGCCTACCAAGGAGATTATCCCAAGCTCGCGTCCCGAGAGATTGGCAACGAGATCGGTTGTGCGCTTTTCCGGCCGGATCAGTTCATTCAAAAGCTGCGCTGACAGGGTCGGCGAAACATATTTTTTTCCTGCGGCTATATAAGTCAGCACCTCGGCCAGCGATGCCGCCCCAATCCCTTTCAGCACATATCCGCGTACGCCCAGCCTGAGCGCCGTTGCCAAATCGGCGTTCGCCTCCGAGACGGTGAGCATGACGATCTTGCAGTCAGGCTGAGTTGCAAGAATATTTTCCGCTGCCGCCAGACCCCCTCCCGGCAAACTGATGTCTAGCAGCAATATGTCGGGATTTGCCAAGGCCGCAAGCTGTTCGGCATCCGTCGCGGTTTCGCCCGCACCAACGACTTCGAAGCCGCCGATTTCGGCGAGGCTGCGAGCCACACCCTCGCGAAACAGCGGATGATCATCAACAATGGCAATCCTTATGGGAGCGGTCATTTCTGGTCCTCGATGTTGAGCGTTATGGTCAGCCGGGTCCCCCTGGGGCTCGAAAAGGTCTCGAAGTGACCTCCGATACTTTCGATACGTTCCCTCATACCGGCGAGTCCAAGTCCTTCACACGATCCCGACTGGAATCCAGGGCCGTGATCAAGCACTTGAATGAGGAGCTTGCCCTGCGTCACTCTCGCCTTGACAGCCTGCCCCTTGCCCAGACCGTGTCGCCAGGCATTGTTCAGCCCCTCCTGCGCGAAGCGAAAGATGCTTATTTTCTCGGACGTCCCCAGGTCGGGCAGGCGAGATGGCAGTGAAAGCGATACGGAGGAGGCCGTCCGGCGTTCATGTTCGGCAACCGCAAGCCGCAATATCTCCGCGACTGTCGAAGCTTCGATCTGTGGCAGCACGAGGCCGGTGCAGATGGCGCGGATCTCCCGCATCGCCTCGTCCAACGTATGATGGATATCGGCGATCTCGGTCTTCCGGTGGCTTGGGGATGCGGCGGGATCGAGCAGCAGAGGGCTGTCCATGCGCAGCGCAGCCAGTGCGACCAGCTGAGCTGGACCGTCATGCAAATCAGACCCGATGCGACGCAAGTAACGCTCGTTGATTGCCGTTGCGCGGCGCGACGCCTGCTGGACGCGCTCCCGCAAAGCGGAATTCTGCTCCAAAAGCAACTGAAGTTCGGCCACTTGTGTCTCAAGCGCTGAACGCTGCGTTTCGATAGTGCTGCTGCCGCGAAGCACGATTCCCGAGAGCATCGCCAAGGCGACCGCGGTCGCGCCAGCCACGAGCAGCCAGCTCGACCATAGTGCCGAGTTTAAAGTGCCCTGAAGATCGTCGGCTATCTCGTAGAACTCGGAAACGGCCACAACATCGCCCGACCACGGCTCTCGAACCGGATTGTAGATCTCGAGCAGCGAGGCGGTGGGGCTCTTCCGTTCCTTCCTTTCATTTTCGTCCAGATCATTGAATTGCGCCACCACGTTTCCACCGAACGCATGCAGCAAGTTCGCATTTGGCTCGAAGGTCTGGCCGATAAGAGCCGCGTCTTTGGCGTACAGCACCTTGCCATCACGCCGCCAAAGCACGAACGACGCCAGTTTTTTGCCGAGAGCACCCTGGTCCAGGGTTTCATCGAGCGCCCGTTTAACGGTGTCGCTGAGCTGCTGGCTTTTGCGCATATCCGGCAGGATTGGCGCGATGACACTGTCGACGTAAAGCGCGGTCGTGCTTGCAGAGTTGCGGATCACTCCATCTCGTATTTGCGAGGTGACCCATAGGCCGACGACCAGCATCAGCGACAGCAGCCCAATGCTTCCGACTATGATGAACTGCCAAGCCAACGATAGCCTGTTCCAGTTTTGATAGAGACTATCAATGTAGCGCACGTCTCAACCGACCCCGCGACTTTGGCCGCGCCAAAATGCCTAAGCCATCCTACATCTAGAACGGTCGATGGTGCGAGCAAGCGCTAGGTTGAATTGCCGGGGAAACCGCAATTTCAGGGCATGATCCCACCGCCACCCGCGGGGAACGGCGGTGGGATCAGCGTTACTGTATGATCTTGACGATCTTCCGCGTGCCGGGGTCGACCAGCACGGTTCGCCCGTCGACCACAACGTAGCGATACTTGACGCTCGGCACTTCATGCAGTTCCACCGTGTCGGGAATGGCGGTCCCCACGTTCAATTCGACACCTGGAATCTTCACCGACGCAAGGGGCTGCTTTTTCACGTATTCGCGCACAACCGTTTCCTGCTCCGGCGCGATGATGACGTCTTGAGCGGCAACTACGCCCGCGCTCGCGAGCAGCAAGAATCCGGCAATTGCGGTCGACTGGTACATGGTCGTCATGATTCTCTCCTTCATCAACGCTCATGCATCTTGCGCGAGCTCGATTCCGATACGGTGGTTGTTGGTGAGGTTGATGCACACCGCAAGCCGAACGGGCTTTTCGCGGCTGCGTTCCCGCGTGGGGCTTCGGTCCGGGCGTCATCGGGCCAATGGACTATAGGGAGAGGGACCAAAGTCTGGTGCCAGGCTGTAGAGGTCCTAGAGCCTCCTCAGGGCGGAACACAGGGTTCTCGGCATCGTTGAGATCAGCACTTGTGGGAGGCGTTAATGGACAACAGCGTCCATCAGGCACGATGGTTGCTCTTGCCTGTTTTCGGGGTAGCCATCCTGGTCATGACGACGGGAGTACTTCTAAGCTTGTGAGGCTGGTGTCATCGCTATGGGATCACAAGCTCAGAAAAAAGCAAAAATCTTGCGTTGCATTAATTTTTTGATGCAATTTGTAGCTGATTGTTGGCAAAACTACTGCCTACATTTATTGGTCTTCTTAGAAGCCCGATTTTATTCGCAAAATGCGGAACAAAGTATTTTTGACAGAGTTGGCTAGGCTGAGGGACCGACTCTTTAAGGAGAAAGCAGATGAAACATGTGTTGATCACGAGCATGATTGCGCTTGGCGTCGGGTGCGGCGCCGCGATCGCCCAGACCCAGGCTGTGCAGCCGAGCGGCGGCGACAACTGCGCCGCTGGCGCGGCCGATTGCCAGAAGGGCGGCAAGGCCGGCGAACAGGCGCAAGGCAAGATGAAGTCACAGACCGATCAGAATGCACAGGGCCAGGCTGGCGCCACGACCGATCAGCAGGCTCAGGGCAAAGCCAAGCTCAAGACGGATGAACAGGCACAGGGCAAGGCCGGGACCAGTACCGAGCAGAATGCTCAGGGTCAGGCCGGCGCCACGACCGATCAGCAGGCTCAGGGCAAGGCCAAGCTCAAGACGGATGAACAGGCCCAGGGCAAGGCCGGGACCAGCACCGAGCAGAATGCTCAGGGCCAGACCGGCACCAGCACCGAGAAGCAGGCTCAGGGCAAGGCCAAGCTCAAGACGGATGAACAGGCCCAAGGCAAGGCCGGGACCAGCACCGAGCAGAACGCTCAGGGCCAGACCGGCACCAGCACCGAGAAGCAGGCTCAGGGCAAAGCCGGGACCAGCACCGAGCAGAACGCTCAGGGCCAGACCGGCACCAGCACGGACCAGCAGGCCCAGGGCAAGGCCGGGACCACCACCGAGCAGAACGCTCAGGGCAACACAAACGTCCAGACCGACCAGGGCAATACGGCCTCGATCAACAACGTGACAGTCGAGCAGAAGACGCAGGTCACGCAGATCATCCACGAGACCAGGGTTGAGCCGGTGAAGAACGTCGACTTCGACATTTCGGTCGGCATCGAGGTGCCGCGGCACAAAGTGCGCCTGCACCGTCTGCCGGCGCGCATTGTCAAGATCGTCCCGGCTTACGAATCCTATGAGTACTTCGTGCTGGCCGACGGGCGCATCGTCATCGTCGACCCGGATACGTACAAGATCGTGCTGATCCTGACGTGACACGGCAGTGGCTCTTGTTCCCGGCGCGGTGCGATTGAGGGGTATCGTATGCGCCGCGGTGGCCCGCCGACCAGAGGCGGCGGGCCACTTGCTTTGTCTTTCGCATCGCGCGTTTTTCCCGTTGACACCTTGCCTTTCACCCTCGTAGTGTCCGCCACGATGAAAAAGGCACTCATTCTCGTAGGAAAGCGCGTGGGCAAGGCGGTGTAACCGCCGGGCGAAAACCTCCCATGCGCAACACACAGGCTCCCATCGGGGGCCTTTTTTATTGCCCGAAACACGACTAAACGACCAGCAATCGCCTCATGGCTAGAAGTACGGGACCAGACCGATGAGCAACGGACAGAACGAACGGCGCGAAATGCCAAACAGGGAAATGACTGGCGCCGAAATGGTGGTGCAGGCGCTGAAGGACAATGGCGTCAAGCATGTCTTCGGCTATCCCGGCGGCGCGGTGCTTCCGATCTATGACGAAATCTTCCAGCAGGACGAGGTCGAGCACATCCTCGTCCGCCACGAGCAAGGCGCAGGGCATGCGGCCGAAGGCTATGCCCGCTCGACCGGCAAGGCCGGCGTCATGCTGGTGACCTCCGGCCCGGGCGCCACCAATGCGGTGACGCCGCTGCAGGATGCGCTGATGGATTCGATCCCGCTGGTCTGCCTGACCGGGCAGGTGCCGACTTCGCTGATCGGCTCCGACGCGTTCCAGGAGTGCGACACGGTCGGCATCACGCGCCCCTGCACCAAGCACAACTGGCTGGTGAAGGACGTCAACGAATTGGCCGCCACCATCCATGAGGCCTTCCATGTCGCGACGACCGGCCGCCCCGGCCCGGTGGTGGTCGACATTCCGAAGGATGTGCAGTTCGCCAAAGGCATCTATGTGCCGCCGCAGGCGGCGCCGCGCACCAGCTACCAGCCGAAGGTCCAGGGCGACCTGGAAAAGATCAAGGCCGCCGTCGAACTGATGGCCAGCGCCAAGAAGCCGATCATCTATTCGGGCGGCGGCGTCATCAACTCCGGTCCGGAGGCCAGCCATCTTCTGCGCGAACTGGTCGACCTCACCGGCTTCCCGATCACCTCGACGCTGATGGGCCTCGGCGCGTATCCGGCATCGGGCAAGAACTGGATGGGCATGCTGGGCATGCACGGCACTTATGAAGCCAATATGGCGATGCATGATTGCGACGTGATGATCTGCATCGGCGCGCGCTTCGACGACCGCATCACCGGACGGCTGACCGCCTTCTCGCCCAACTCGAAGAAGATCCACATCGACATCGATCCATCGTCGATCAACAAGAACGTGCACACGGAAGTGCCCATCATCGGCGATGTCGGCCGGGTGCTGGAGGACATGGTGCGGCTGTGGCGGGCGAGCGCCAAGGCCGACAAGAAGGCGCTCCATCCCTGGTGGGAGCAGATCGCCAAATGGCGCGCGCGTGACTCGCTCGCGTTCAAGATGAACCACGATGTGATCATGCCGCAATATGCCATCCAGCGGCTCTACGAACTGACCAAGGACATGGACACCTACATCACCACCGAGGTCGGCCAGCACCAGATGTGGGCGGCGCAGCACTATCATTTCGAGAAGCCGAACCGCTGGATGACGTCGGGCGGGTTGGGCACGATGGGCTACGGTCTGCCGGCTGCGCTCGGCGTGCAGATCGCGCACCCGGATGCGCTGGTCATCGACATCGCAGGCGATGCCTCGGTGCAGATGACGATGCAGGAGATGAGCGCGGCGGTGCAGCACAATGCGCCGATCAAGATCTTCATCCTCAACAACCAGTATATGGGCATGGTGCGCCAGTGGCAGCAGCTGCTGCACGGCAACCGTCTGTCGCATTCCTACACCGAAGCGATGCCCGACTTCGTCAAGCTGGCCGACGCATATGGCGGCCATGGCATTCGCTGCGAGAAGCCGGACGAGCTGGACGATGCGATCAAGGAGATGATCGCGGTGAAGAAGCCGGTGCTGTTCGATTGCCGGGTGGCGACGCTCGCCAACTGCTTCCCGATGATCCCGTCGGGCAAGGCGCATAATGAAATGCTCCTGCCCGACGAGGCGACCGACGAAGCCGTGGCCAACGCCATCGACGCCAAGGGCAGGGAACTGGTCTAGGTCCAAGCCGGGGCAGGGCTGTCGCGAGAAGCCGTGCGCAAACAGAGAATTAGCTCAAAGTCTGAAATCGAGATTCATGTCATGAACGCACAGCTTCAACCGACCGGCTCCGCCTATTTCATCGCCAAGGAAACGGAAAAGCCGGAGAACCACACGCTCTCCGTGCTGGTCGACAATGAGCCCGGTGTGCTTGCCCGGGTCATCGGCCTGTTTTCCGGCCGCGGTTATAACATCGAGAGCCTCACCGTCTCCGAGACCGAACACGAGAAGCACCTGTCGCGCATCACCATCGTGACGCGCGGCACGCCGCATGTGCTGGAGCAGATCAAGCACCAGCTCGAACGCATCGTACCGGTGCATCGCGTCGTCGATCTCACCGTGCGCTCGCACGAGTTCGGCCAGGAGCGGCCGCTGGAACGCGAGTTGGCGCTGGTCAAGGTCGCCGGCACCGGCGAAGCCCGCGTCGAGGCGCTGCGTCTGGCGGACGCTTTTCGCGCTTCGGTCATCGACGCCAACACCGAGCACTTCATCTTCGAGATTACCGGCAAGGGTTCGAAGCTCGACCAGTTCATCGCCATCATGAAGCCGCTCGGCCTGGTCGAGATCTGCCGCACCGGCGTGGCGGCGATGAACCGCGGCCCGCAAGGGATGTAGTCTCAGTCCAACTATTTTACCGGCTTGGGATCGACCTTGCCGCTCGCCAGATTCTTACTCTCCCTTTTGATCGGGCGCGATACCGGACAGACGTCCTGGACGAAGCCGTTCAGCGTGTTAACCAGATTGTTCTGGACCAGCGAGTAGCGGATGAATTGTCCCTGCCGCTCCCTGGCGATGAGGCCGGCCGTCTCCAGGATGCTCAGATGCTGCGAGATCGACGGCTTCGACATGTCGAAGCGCGCCGCGATCTCGCCCGCGGTCAGCGAGGAGTGGGCGAGATAGGCGAGGATCTTGCGCCTCGGCTGCGATGACAGCGCCTCGAACACGCGCTGTATGGCGCTGCTTGCCCCGATAGCCGTGTCGCCATCCGCTGCATTGTCTTCGATCACCGCCTGCCTCTGTCGTTTCGCTTCCGGTATTTAGTCTATTGCCTAAATACCTAAATCGGAATAGTAGATAGTTAGCTTATTGCCTAAATAAGCGCCGGCGCGCCGGAAGGCAAGGCTCTTTGGTCCGGAAATGTTTCCTGCAGAGGAGGGGTACCGATGAAGACCATATCCACAGGCAGAATGATCTCGCAGCCCTTGAGCGATGCCGAAGATGGCGAGGTCGTCTGGATGCCGGCCAAGTCGATCTGGGTCGGTGCGATGACGCTGATTGCGTTGGTGTTCGGGCCGCTGACCTTCAGCTGGAGCGCTTTCGCCCTGTTCGTAGCGACGACGGCGGTGACGATCTGCGCCGGACACTCGGTCGGCATGCATCGCCTGCTCATCCATCGCTCGTTCAAGGTTCACATCTGGCTCAAACACGCGCTGGTCTATCTCGGCACGCTCGTCGGCATGGCCGGTCCGTTCGGCATGATCTATGCGCATGACATACGAGACTGGGCGCAGCGCCAGACGGCTTGTCACGACCTGCACGCCCACCGCCGGCCTTTCTTCACCGACGCTTTCTGGCAAATGCATTGCGCCGTAGCGTTGCGCAATCCGCCTGACTTCGTCATCGAGCCGTCGATCAGAAACGACCGCTTCTACAAATTCGTCGAGCGGACCTGGATGCTGCAGCAACTGCCGTGGGCGATCCTTTTCTTGCTCCTCGGCGGGTGGAGCTGGGTGGTCTGGGGCATTGCGGTGCGTATCTCCGTGTCGCTGACCGGGCATTGGCTGGTCGGGCATTTCGCACATCGCAGCGGGCAGCAGGGCTGGCGCGTCGATGGCGTTGCCGTGCAGGGCTACAACCTGCCGCGTTTCGGCCTGGTGACCTTTGGCGAGAGTTTCCACGGCAATCACCATGCGTTTCCCGAATCCGCAAAGCTCGGCCTGGAACGCGGGCAGATCGATCTCGGCTGGCTCTTCATCCGCATCCTGGCTGCCCTCGGCCTCGCGCATGGCGTGAAGCTTCCCGGGAACACGCCGAGGCGCAAAGGCCTGCGGCGTGTGGCTGGCCGTCAGGAGGCCGCCGCCGCTCCCAGCCTGTTGTCGGCGCGGGCCCACGGCAGGTAGACTGTGCCGGCCTGGCTGGCTCGGGATAGGCGGATCACGGCGGAGCGCTTTGGACCAATGGAATGAGGTTGCGTCCAGCGCTCTGTCGATTTAAGTCAGCATTGCTGACCTTTGTGAGCCGTCATGACCCTCGACGCTTTCCTTGCCCTTTTGGTCTACGCCTTCGTGACCTCGATCACGCCGGGGCCGAACAACCTCATGCTCTTGGCGTCGGGCGTGAATTTCGGCCTGGTCAGAACCATTCCGCATATGCTGGGCATCAGCATGGGTTTCCTGGTGCTGTTGCTTGCTGTCGGCTTTGGCCTGGGCGCGGTGCTTACGGCGTTTCCGGCCTTGCACACCGGATTGAAGATCGCCGGCGCTGCCTATCTGCTCTATCTCGCCTGGAAGATCGCCATGTCGCGCTCGCTGTCCAGCAAGGGTGAGACGGAGGCACGGCCGATGCGGTTCATCGAGGCAGCCGCATTCCAGTGGGTCAATGCGAAAGCCTGGGTGATGGCGATCACCGCCATGGCCGTCTACTCCAATCCGGACCACCCGTTCCTGTCGGTGGCGCTGATCGCGATCGCCTTCACCGTCGTCAACCTGCCGAGCGTCTCGATGTGGGCCGGTTTCGGCACAGCGCTGCGCGGGTTCCTGTCGGATCCGGTGCGGCTGAAATGGTTCAACATCGCCATGGGCGTGCTCTTGGCGGCGACGCTCTGGCCGATGCTGAAATAGACGCATCCCGCCTGAGATCTCAACCGCATCCTGGCTGGTTTTCCGACTGCTGAGCCGGCTGCATAGTCATTGTGCAGTGCACATTAAATCTTCGTAATGCCGTGTTTTGGCCCTTCTCCGACAAATGTGCGTCCTATCTACTTCGGCGAGATCGCGGCAAGGCGCCGTGATTGCGTAGAATGAGACCACCGGGTTCGGCGTGTCGGATCATAGGGCTTTTAGTCGATGCGCGGTAAAGTCGTTCTGGCGGTGGTGGTGGCAGCGGCCTGTGTCGCCGCGGCATGGGTCTATTTTTCGCCGGCGGCGATGAGCAGTCTGCAGCAGATGCTGCCGGGCGCCAGGCAGACGGCAGCGGCGGACAAGCCGGCTGGATCGGACAAGGCTTCGGCCGACAAGGCAGGGGGCAAATCCGGCGCCGGCGGCAATGCCGCCCGTTCGGCCTCGATCGTCTCGGCCACCGCGACAACGGCCGATTTTCCGATCCGCCGTTACGCCATCGGCTTCGTGTCTTCGCCGGCCGTGGTCAACATCAACGCCCGCGTGTCCAGCCAGATCGTATCGATCGACGTCAAGGACGGCCAGATGGTGAAGGCCGGCGACCTGCTGTTCTCGCTCGACGACAGGGCGCTCAAGGCGCAGCTTGCCAAGGATCAGGCGACGCTCGCCAAGGACCAGGCGCTGCTAACCAGTTCGGGCTCCGACCTTCAGCGCGCCAAGGATCTCGTCGCCAAGCAGGCCGGCACGCAGCAGACTTACGATCAGGCGGTGGCGGCGCAAAAGGCTGCCGCGGCGACGGTCGATGCCGACAAGGCGACGATCGACGCCGACAATGTCCAGCTCGGCTTTGCCAGCATCAAGGCGCCGATTGCCGGCCGGCTGGGCGCGGTCAACGTTTCGGTCGGTGACCTCGTCACCTTGAGCAACGGCAACTCGAGCACGGCCACGCCGCTGGTGACGATCACCGAGATGGATCCGCTGCAAGTCAACTTCAACCTGCCGGAGAGCAACCTGGCGCTGCTGCACAAGGCGCTGGCCAACCCGCAGCAAGGCGCGGTGACGCTGACCAAGGATGGCGATCCGACGCCGATCGGCAACGGCACGCTCGACTTCGTCGATTCCAGCGTCGACACCGCGTCCGGCACCATCGCGACACGGGCGAGCATTCCCAACGCCGATCTTTCACTGTGGCCCGGGCAATATGTGAATGTCGTGCTCGACGCTGGCATCATGCCGCAGATGACATCCATCCCGACCGTTGCCGTGCAGCCCAGCCAAAAGGGACCGTTCGTCTATGTCGTCAAGCCCGACAACACGGTCGAGATGCGACCGGTGCAGGTGGCGCTGACCGAAGGCGAAAACAGCGCCATCAGCGAGGGCGTCAAATCAGGCGAGAAGGTGGTGGTCGAGGGCCAGACCAGGCTGAAGGACGGCGCCGCCATTCACGAAGGCAAGGCGGCCGGCGGTGATCAAGCTGCTCCCAAGGTCGCCGAGGCCGGCAAGGCGGCTGCCCAATGATTTCCGAATTCTGCATACGCAGGCCTGTCGCCACGCTGCTGATGTCGTTCGCCCTCGTGCTGGGCGGGCTGTTCGCCTACAAGTTCCTGCCGGTGGCGGCGCTGCCGAGCGCCGAATTCCCGGTCGTCAACGTCTCGGCCACCCTGGCCGGCGCTTCGCCCGAAACCATGGCCACTTCGGTGGCGACGCCGCTGATCAAGCAGTTCGCCACCATTGCCGGCATCGATTCGATCTCGACCAGCAATTCGCTGGGACGCACCTCGATCGCCATCCAGTTCGTGCTCAACAGGGATATCGACGCTGCCGCCGCCGATGTGCAGGCAGCGATCGCGCGCACGCAGCGCCAGCTGCCGCCCGAGATGACGGCGCCGCCGAGCTATCGCAAGGTCAATCCGGCCGACGCGCCGATCCTTTTGATGTCGCTGGTCAGCGACACGGTTCCGCTCACCGACCTCGACGCCTTCGCCGAAAACGTCATCTCGCCCTCGCTGTCGACCATCGACGGCGTGGCGCAGGTGTCGATCTTCGGCCAGCAGAAATATGCGGTGCGCGTGCAGATCGATCCGACCGCACTTGCCGCGCGCGGCATTTCGATCGATCAGCTGCAGACGGCGATCGCCTCGGCCAACTCAAACACGCCGCTTGGCGTGTTGCAGAACGACAAGCAGCAGCTGACCATCACGGCCAATACGCAGCTCACCGATGCCGCCGGGTTCTCCAACCTCATCATCGCCACCAAGAACGGCCATCCGGTGCGGCTGGGCGAGGTGACCCGCGTCATCGACTCGGTCGAGACCACGACGACTGCAAGCTGGTATGACGGCACGCGCGCCATCATCCTGGCGGTGCAGCGCCAGCCCGACGCCAACACCGTCGACGTCGTCGACAAGGTCAAGGCGATGCTGCCGTCGTTCAGGGATCAGATGCCGGCCGCAGCCGACATAAAGCTGCTCAACGACCGCTCGACCTCGATCCGCCAGGCCGTCGACGACGTCCAGTTCACGCTGCTTCTGACCATCGCTTTGGTGGTGATGGTGATCTTCGTCTTCCTGCGCCGGGTGACTGCAACCATCATTCCGGCCGTGGCGGTGCCGATCTCGTTGATCGCGACGCTCGGCGCCATGTTCCTGTTCGGCTTCTCCATCGACAACATCTCGCTGATGGGCCTGACGCTCGCAGTCGGCCTCGTCGTCGACGACGCCATCGTCATGCTGGAAAACATCTTTCGCCACATGGAGGAGGACGGTCTCTCGGCCTTCGATGCCTCGCTGAAGGGCGCGCGCGAAATCGGCTTCACCATCATCTCGATCTCGATCTCGCTGGTGGCGGTGTTCATCCCCGTGCTTCTAATGGGCGGCGTCATCGGCCGCATCTTCAACGAATTCGCCGTCGTGGTGACGGTCGCCATCCTGGCTTCGATGTTCGTGTCGCTGACACTGACGCCAATGCTGTGTTCGCGCTTGCTGTCGGTGACCAAGGCCGATCGCGACAAGCATGCCCCCGGCCACAAGCAGGATATCGTCACCCGCGGCTATGACCGGCTTTTGACCTTCTGCCTGCGCCACACTTTTCTGGTGTTCCTCGTCTTCGCCGGCACGGCGGCAGGGTCGGTCTGGCTGATCGAGGTCTCGCCGAAAGGCTTTTTCCCGCAAGAGGATATCGGCCAGATCTCGGTTACGACGATCGCCAGGCAGGACATCTCCTACGACGCCATGGTCAAGCTGCAGAACCAGGCGGCAAGTGTCTTCTCGCATTCGCCCTATGTCTCGCATGTCGCCTGGTCAGCCGGCGGCGGCAACAATGCGCTGAACCAGGGCCAGCTCTATGTGCAGCTGAAGGACAAGAGCCAGCGCCCCGACATCGACAAGGTGCTGTCGGATCTGCGGCGGCAACTGGCCACTGTGCCGGGGATCGATGCCTATATGCAGCCGGTGCAGAACCTGCGGCTTGGCGCGCGTTCTTCCGCCAGCGCCTACCAGCTCGTCGTTCAGGGCCTCGATACCGGCTTGACCGACACATGGGCGCAAAAGCTCGACGATGCGATGGCGGCCGATCATGCGAATTTCACCGACGTCACCAGCGATTTGCAGAACAATTCATTGCAGGCGACGCTGGTGGTCGATCGCGACAAGGCGGCCTCGCTCGGCATCGACACCGACACGCTGCGCTCCAGTCTCTATGGCGGCTTCGGCACGGAGCAGGTCTCGACGATCTTCGGCTCGGCCGACAGCTACGAAGTCATCATGGAGCTCGATCCCAACATCGAATGGTCGCCCGAGCGCATGCTGGCCATCCAGGTCAGGACGGCAAGCGGCAGCCTGGTGCCGCTCGGCGCCTTTGCCCGCGTCGACCGCACCGCCGGCGCGCTGACGGTCAACCAGCTCGGCCAGCTGCCGGCGGTGACCATCTCCTACAACCTGCCGCAAGGCGTGGCGCTGGGCGACAGCACGGCCCGCATCGCCGCGCTGAAGGAGCAGATCGGCATGCCGCCGGCGATTTCGACCAGCTTTGCCGGCACCGCCAAGACCTTCCAGGATTCGCTGGCCAATCAGGGCCTGCTGATCGGCGGCGCCATTCTGACCATCTATATCGTACTCGGCATCCTCTATGAGAGCTTCATCCATCCGCTGACCATTCTGACCGGCCTGCCTTCGGCGGTGCTGGGCGCCGTGGTCGCGCTGCGCTTTGCCGGCATGGACCTGTCGGTGATCGCGGTGATCGGCATCCTGATGCTGATCGGCATCGTCAAGAAGAACGGCATCATGATGGTCGACGTCGCGCTGGAGCTGCGACGAGAAGGCATGTCGGCCAAGGAGTCCATACACAAGGCGTGCCTGATGCGTTTCAGGCCGATCATGATGACGACGTTGGCGGCGCTGATGGGCACGTTCCCGATCGCGCTCGGCACCGGCGCCAGTGCTGAGCTGCGCCAGCCGCTCGGTGTCGCGGTCGTCGGCGGGCTGCTCGCTTCCCAGGCGCTGACGCTGTTCGTCACCCCTGTCATCTATGTCTATTTCGAGAATTTCTCTGGCTGGCTGGTGAGCTTCTTCTCTTCGAAAAAGAACAGGCCGGAGCTGCATGCGGTCGAGAGCGGCGAGCAGGCCTCGCTGTTCGGTCCCGAGGATCGGCTCCAGCCGCAAAGGGCCGCCGCCGAATAGGCGATAGCCCGTGGCCCAAGCTGTCATGCTTGCGGCCGCGTGCCGCCGATCCTAATCTGAGGTCATGTCCCATGATCATGACCACGACAATGAGCTCGACCCGTTTGCGGCGCGCGTGCGCGCGCTGGAGACCATCCTCACCGAAAAAGGCCTGATCGATCCGGCCGCAATCGACGTCATCGTCGACACCTATGAGACCAAGATCGGGCCGCGCAACGGCGCCAGGGTGGTGGCGAAAGCCTGGAGCGATCCGGCCTTTGCCGAGTGGCTGAAGCGCGACGCGACGGAAGCGATCGCGTCGCTGAGCTATAGCGGCCGCCAGGGCGAGCACATGCAGGCGGTGTTCAACACGGACGAGACGCACAACCTCGTCGTCTGCACGCTGTGCTCCTGCTATCCGTGGTCGGTGCTTGGGCTGCCGCCGGTCTGGTACAAGGCACCGCCCTATCGCTCGCGGGCGGTGATCGATCCCCGCGGCGTGCTCGAAGAGTTCGGGCTGACCTTGCCGGCGGAGAAAAACATCCGCGTCTGGGATTCGACTGCCGAACTGCGCTATCTCGTGGTGCCGATGCGGCCTGGCGGTACCGAAGGCTGGAGTGAGGACCAACTCGCCGAACTGGTCAGCCGCGATGCGATGATCGGCACGGCGGTGGCCAAGGAACCCGGGACAAAGAAGGTACCGGCATGAACGGGCCGCAGGATCTCGGTGGGCAGATGGGTTTCGGGCCGGTCGCGCCCGAAAAGGACGAACCGTATTTTCATGCGGATTGGGAGAGGCGGGCGCTCGGCGTGACGCTGACTGCCGGCGCCATGGGCGCGTGGAACATCGACGAGAGCCGGCACGCCAGGGAATCGCTGCATCCGGCCGTCTATTATTCCTCAAGCTACTACCAGATATGGATCAAAGCGCTCGAGGTGCTGCTGAAGCGCCATGGCTTCGTCAGCGAGCGCGATCTGACGGAAGGTCGGGCGGTCGATCCGGCGGCGACGCCCAAAAGGGTGTTGAAGGCCGAAAACGTGCCGGCGGTACTGGCCAAGGGCAGTCCCTGCGACCGGCCGGTTGAGACGGCGCCGCGCTTCAAGGCCGGCGACCCGGTGCGGACAAAGAATTTCAATCCCACCGGCCACACAAGGCTACCGCGTTATGCGCGCGGCAAGCACGGAGTTATCGAGGCCGTGCGTGACGGTTTTGTGTTCCCCGACAGCAACGCACATGGCAACGGTGAAAACCCGCAATGGGTCTATACCGTGGTCTTCGATGGCTCGGAAATCTGGGGCGAGGGCGCCGACTCGACGCTGACCGTCTCGATCGATGCCTGGGAGAGCTATCTTGAGCCGGCCTGAAGGTGCATTGCCGGCGGGTCTGGACGAACCGGTATTCGCCGAACCCTGGCAGGCCGAAGCCTTCGCCATGACGGTGGCGCTGCATGACAAGGGCCTGTTTTCGTGGAGCGAATGGGCCGATGCGCTGTCGGCGCAAGTGAAGAAGCCGGGCGCCGCAAGCGACGGCCACGATTATTACGAGCATTGGCTGGCTGCGCTGGAGACGCTGCTGGCGGCCAAGGGCGTCGCGGGAAAAAGTGACGTCGACACGCTCGCCGCCGCCTGGGAACGCGCCGCGCATGCAACCCCGCACGGCAAGCCGATTTTGTTGGAGAACGATCCCGGGCCGACCAGAGGTAGCGGCGGCGGCGCGAACATATAGTCCGCCTGTGGTTGGTGTTTGAAATCTGGCGGCCGATGCAACTAATTTTCGACGACCATGCCTTCGTCGTCCCCATAGACAAACGCCTCAACGACGGCGAAGCGGCCACGGTTTTTGGAAATGGCGACGAAGTCGTTGTCAGCCAAGTGGAGGATCACTTGCTCGTCGCTGATGGTAACACGTTCTATGGTTCTGGCATTTTCGTCACTCAGACAGGCCGTGACCTCGGTATATATCGCGAACCCTGCGTCATCCGACAAGGAGACAACGATGCCATAACCAGGTTCGCCGATTTCGATCTTCTTTATCGACTTTCCGATCAGCCTGTCTGCGAACGACCTCATCAATATCCTCGCTTATAGGTGTCTGCGCCGATCTGCATCTCGATCATGTCCGTGATAGTGGCATTGCCCGATCTAGGTTCAAATGCCTGAATTCAAATCGTTCGTTATCCGCTTGCATGTTCACTTTACGTTCGCATTTGCGCCTGCTAGTTTGTCCCGTTGAAGGTGAGGCAATCCCATCGTTTTAAGCGGTGGTTGGCACCAAGCTTGTCTTTCTCTCGCGAATCCGGTCTGTCGAATCGATGGAATTCTCTCCCCAACAGGATGAGGCGTTGAAGGCGGTGGCGCGCTGGCTGAAAGAGGGCCGGCCGCAGGTCTTCCGGCTGTTCGGCTATGCCGGCACCGGCAAGACCACGCTGGCGCGCTATTTTGCCGAGCATGTCGACGGGCAGGTGCAGTTCGCCGCCTTCACCGGCAAGGCGGCGCAGGTGCTGCGTTCCAAGGGCGCGGTCAATGCCCGCACCATCCATTCGTTGATCTACCGGCCGAAGGGCGAGGAATCGGTGTCGGACGAGGTGACCGGCAAGACCTCGATGTCGCCGACCTTCTCGCTCAATCGGCAAAGTCCTATTTCACGGGCGAAGCTGGTGGTCATCGACGAATGCTCGATGGTCGACGAGCAGCTTGGCCGCGACCTTCTGAGTTTTGGCACGCCGATCCTGGTGCTTGGCGATCCGGCGCAGCTGCCGCCGATCTCGGGCGGCGGCTTTTTCACCGAGCATGAGCCGGATGTGCTCTTGACCGAAATCCACCGCCAGGCGCGCGACAATCCGATCATCCAGCTGGCGCTCGACGTGCGCGAGGGCCGCGAGTTCATGCGTGGCGACTACGGCACCGCGCAGGTCATCGGCAAGGAGGACGTCACCCAGGAGCTGGTGCTGAAGGCGGACCAGGTGTTGGTCGGCACCAACCGCACACGCCGCCGCTACAATCAGCGCCTGCGCGAGCTGAAGGGTTTCAATGCCGATTATCCGCAGGCCGGAGACAAGCTGGTCTGCCTGCGCAACGACCCCGCCAAGGGCCTGCTCAACGGTTCGCTGTGGAAGGTAATGACCTCGTCGCGCGAAACGGTGAAGCCGGGCATCAACCTTCTGGTCTCGCCCGAGGAGGACGATCCCGACCGCGGCGTCGCCAAGATCAAGCTGCTCAAGTCGGCTTTCGAGGATCCGGACGCCGATATCCCCTGGCAGCAGAAGAAGCGCTTTGACGATTTCGACTATGGCTACGCGCTGACCGTGCACAAGGCGCAGGGTTCGCAGTGGAACGATGTCGTGCTGTTCGACGAGAGCTGGGCGTTCAAGGAAACCCGCCAGCGCTGGCTTTATACCGCCATCACGCGGGCGGCAGAGCGCCTGACGATCGTTAGATAGCTGGCGTTAGATAGCTGGCGTCAGGTAGCAGCCGGCGCAGCAGGGCTGAGTGGCGTCGCACCCAGCCATTGCCAGGCATCCGCTTCATCCTCGGCCGCGAAGTGCCTGAACTCGATGGGTGGCGAAGCCGGAAGGAAGTTCCGCGCATCCGCTATCCAGTCGGGCTCACCGATCGTCGCGCACCGGGCGATATGCTCTAGCGCATGAACCGTACCTTGTTTCAGCGTCTCGTCGTCCATATCGATCCAGTCGACGCCCTCATGGTCGACCAGCCGCACCAAGACGTCGATCCTCGGGTGCAGCGCGTAGGCAGCCTCCAGCAATCCGAACAGATTTTCGCCGTCGGCGGCAGAGACATGGCCGACGACGTCGATGGCGAAGAGGTCCTCACGGTCGGTTTCGAGGCGGCGGATTGCGGGCACGGACTGGAGAAAATTCATTGGCTGGGTTCCCCCTTGCGAGCAGATGTCATCACTGGAACACCCGAAAGCCCCTGTCTGTTCCCATCAAAGGCAGTATAGATGCGCTGCACAAACAGCCGGACCTCACGCCATGCCCGCGAAACTCTCGGTCAATCTCAACGCCATCGCCATGCTGCGCAACCGCCGCAACCTGCCATGGCCCAGCGTCACCGGGCTCGGCCGCCTGGCGTTGGCGGCCGGCGCGCACGGGCTGACGGTTCATCCGCGGCCCGACGAGCGCCACACCAGGCATTCCGACCTGCCGGAGATCCGGGCGCTTATCGACGACGAGTTTCCCAAGGCGGAATTCAACATCGAGGGCTACCCGACCGAGGATTTTCTGGCGCTTGTGGAAAGGCACCAGCCGGAGCAGGTGACGCTGGTGCCCGACGATCCGGCGCAGGCGACATCGGACCATGGCTGGAACTTTGCCGCCGAGGCGGCGTTCCTTAACCCGATCGTCAAGCGTCTGAAAAAAGGGGGCTTCCGCGTGTCGCTGTTTTCCGATCCGGATCCCACCGGCGTCAATGCCGCGCGCGACACCGGCGCCGACCGCATCGAGCTCTATACCGGGCCCTACGGCAGCTACCATTCCGATTCCGCCAAGGCGCGGAAGGAGCTGGAAAGATTGGGAAAAACCGCGGATGCCGCAGTCGCCGCCGGGCTCCAGGTCAATGCCGGGCACGATCTGGTGGTGAACAACCTTCCGGCATTGGCAAAGCGCATTCCGGCATTGGCCGAAGTGTCTATCGGACACGGGTTGACAGCCGATGCGTTGGAGTATGGCATGGCCGGCACGGTGGGGCGGTTTCTGAAGGCTTGCGGTTGGTAGCGGTGGAAGGCTCGTGTCGAAGGTGATATCGCATGACAGCAAGCAAGGCGCACCGCGCGGTGATCGGGGAGTAGTCGATGGCTCTTTCCAGCATCGGTAGCGAGGCTGAACCCGTCGAACAACCGAACCACTCCCACACTGAACAGCACAGCACCAAAGTTCTGATGCTGGGCGCGCTTGGCGTCGTCTATGGCGATATCGGCACCAGCCCGATCTATGCCTTCCGCGAGGCGCTTCACGCTTCGCCTGGTACCGACACGCGTATAGATGTCCTGGGCGTGCTGTCGCTGATCGTCTGGGCGCTGACGATTATCGTCACCATAAAATACGTCGCTTTCGTGCTTCGCGCCGACAACAAGGGCGAGGGCGGCACGCTGTCCCTGATGGCGCTGGCGCGCAGCGCCTATCCAAAAGGCGCCAAGCTTATCCTCGGCATCGGACTTTGCGGGGCGTCGCTTTTTTTCGGAGACGCTATCATAACTCCGGCCATTTCCGTGCTGTCGGCAGTTGAGGGCCTGGAAGTGGTGACACCGACGCTGGAGGCCTATGTCGTTCCGATCACCTTGGTCATCCTGGCATTTCTGTTCTCCGTGCAGCGCTTCGGCACGGGGAAGGTGGCGGCAGTATTCGGGCCGGTGACGGCGCTATGGTTCCTGGCCATCGGCGTTTCCGGGCTCTACCACCTGATGGATGATCCTTCGGTGCTGTTGGCGATCAACCCGTATTATGCGATCGCCTACTTAGCCGGCACGCCGACCGCCGCTTTCGTGACCGTTGGTGCAGTGTTCCTGGCGGTAACGGGGGCCGAGGCGCTTTATGTCGACCTTGGACATTTCGGGCGCAAGCCGATCGTGCTCGCGTGGTTTTCCGTGGTGTTTCCTTGCCTGCTGCTCAACTACTTCGGCCAGGGCGCCTTTGTATTGGCGAATGGCGGCAGGCCGACCAATCCATTCTTCGAGATGTTGCCGGATTGGGCGCTGATGCCAATGGTCGGCTTGGCAACGGCCGCCACCGTGATCGCCAGTCAGGCGGTGATCTCGGGTGCTTTTTCGCTGGCACGTCAGGCAGTGCAACTCAACCTGCTGCCCCGCATCGAGGTGCAGCACACGTCCGAAATGCAGAGCGGCCAGATTTATATGCCGCGCGTCAACCTGCTCATCGCCATGGGAGTGATGCTGCTGGTTGTCGGCTTCGGCAGCTCGAGTTCGCTGGCTTCCGCTTACGGAATTTCGGTGACCGGCGAGATGCTGATGACAACCATTCTGCTGTTCGTTGTCATGCGCAATTTGTGGAAATGGCAGCTTGGGCTCGCCCTGGCATTGGCGCTGCTGTTCGGCACCATCGACATGGGTTTCTTCCTGGCGAATGTCGTCAAGATCGTGGAAGGCGGATGGGTGTCAATATCCGTTGCCTGCCTCATGGGGCTGATCATGACCACCTGGATACGCGGCAGCCGCTATCTCTTCGACAAGACCCGGCGCAACGAAATCCCGCTCGATTTCCTCGCCGGCAATCTGCTGAAGAAGAAGCCGCAGCTGGTGTCCGGCACCGCCGTGTT
>NZ_JAMYPC010000027.1:0-62142 GCF_040320155.1 Mesorhizobium sp. M0771
CCGCCCTATCCCCCGGCGGCGGCGAAATATCAGCCCCCCGGGTTGCCAAAAACCTAACCCCCCGTCGCGCCCGTGGGCCTTCCCCCCCCCCCCCCCCCCGCCAAATGGGGGGGGGCCGGTCCAGTCAAGGATGATTATCAGTCCTTGGAGACGAAGCGGGACGGATGGATGTCCATCACATTGTCATCGAAGCCATGCAGCTTCGAGGAAACGATATCGTGGAAGCTGTAGTAGAGAAGCGGAATGTTGCCGACGTCATCGACAAGGATGCGCTCGGCCTCAGTGAGGTCCTTCATGCGCTCTTCCGGCTTGCCGCCGGCAGCCGCGGCCTTGTCCATGGCCGCCTCATATGCCGGGCTGACGTAGTTCGAATAGTTGTTGCCGCTGGCCTTGCGGGTGATGCCGAGGAAGGTCTCGGGATCCTTGTAGTCGGCGATCCAGGCGGCACGCGCCACGTCGTAGTTGCCCTTCTGCTCGAGGAAGGAATAGTGGGTCTTGGTATCGGTGTTGAGCAGCGTGATCTCGACGCCAAGCGGCTTCAACTGTTCCTGGATGGCAACCGCGGTGTTCTTGTGGTTTTCCGAGGTGTTGTAGCGGATCTCCATCTTCAGCGGATGCTCGGGCGTATAGCCGAGTTTCTCAAGGATCTTCTTGGCGGCGTCCTCGCGGTCGATCTGCGGCATGTCGGCGTATTTGGCCATTGCCGGCGTGTAGCCGGCGATGCCCGGAGGCACCATCGAATAGCCAGGCAGCATGGAATTCTGCCAGACCTTTTCGGCCAGGAAGTCGCGGTCGATCGCCATCGAGATGGCGTTGCGCAGCTCGACATTGTCCCACGGTGCCTTGTCGGTCTTGATCGCGTAATAGTAGGTGCCGAGATACGGTCCGACACGGACCTGATCGCCGAACTTGGTCTTGAGGTCAGCGAGCTGTTCGGTCGGCAAGTCGCCGTAGCTGTCGAGTTCGCCGGCCTCGAAGCGCTTCATCGCCGATGAGCGGTCTTCGGTCGGGATGTAGTTGACGACGTCCATCTTGACGGTCGCGGCATCCCAGAATTTCGGATTCTTGACCAGCTTCATGTGGTCGTTGGGAATCCACTCGGCCAGCGTATAGGCGCCGTTCGAAACGAGATTGCCCGCCTTGATCCAGTCGGCGCCGAGCTTGTCGATCGAGGCCTTGTTGACCGGGTAGGTAGCCTGGTGGGTCAGCATCTCCAGGAAGTATGGCGTCGGCGCCTTCAGCGTCACTTCCAGGGTGTTGGCGTCGATCGCCTTGACGCCCATGTCCTCGGGCTTGCCTTTCTTGGTGTTGACTTCCTCGGCGTTCTTCACGGGATAGAGCATGGAAGCGTATTCGGCGGCGGTCGCCGGATCCTCCAGCCTACGGAAGGAATAGACGAAGTCGTCCGCCGTCACCGGGCTGCCATCCGACCACAAGCCGTCCTTGCGCAGCTTGAAGGTGTAGACGGTGCCGTCATCAGATACCGTCCAGCTTTCGGCGGCGCCCGGGATGAGGTTCGTCTTCTGATCGTGCATGACCAGTCCCTGGAACAGGTCGCGTATGATATCGGCTTCGTAGACGGTCGAGGTCTTGTGCGGATCGACCGTCTCCGCTTCGGCGGCGCTGCCTCTGTTATAGACGGTCTCGGCAAGGGCCGGCGTCAGGAACGTGCCTGCGGCAAAGGTCATGGTCGCGGCGACAAGCGTCGCCTTCAGCATATTTTTCAGCATGAAGTCTCTCCCTGTGGCGCTGCCCATCGGCTGCGCCTTACGAGTGTTGACGCCCCGGAACCGATTTCTGGCCCCTTCGAGCGCGCCGCCGGTTCCCGTTCCGGCAGCTGGTGGCAGGAGACTAGACAGACGGAAATATTATTTCAACCGAGTCTTGCTTGACGCTAAGTGAGCATCCTCACCTTAAACCAGCCATAGCTATTCTATATTACAAGGTCCAATTGGGTGCAGCTTGCGGTTGTCCTGTAATTTTGCGTTTTGCCCTCAGCAGTTGTAATTGGCGCAACCATCTGGAAACATTCCAGGAATGGAGTTCGTGGCCAAGCTCAACGAAAGTACCTAAGAAGCCCGAATGGAAAACGTGGCGCCGGTTGCGCGGATCATGATCTTTTTTGAAGCCGGACGGCGTCCCTGAAAGATCAGCCTACCTTGCCGACAAACCAGCCCAGGGCCGGCAGCAACAGCCCCTCCTCCTGCAGGACGGCACCGCCACCCAGGGCGATCGCCTCGACAAGCTGGAGATCCGGCGGCAGTCGCCAGTCGGCCGGCTTGTCGGCGAAATTGAAGACGCAGAGCAATATCTCGTCCTCGCCCTGCCGGATGAAGGCAAGGAAATCGCCGTCGGTATCGAGAAAGCGGATCGGGCCCTTGACCAGCGCCAGATGCGCCTTGCGCAAGGCGAGCATCGTCCGGTAGCCGGCGAGCACGGACTTGTCGTCGGCGTTCTGGATATCGACCGCCCGAGCGCGGTGGCTTTCCGGCACCGGCAGCCAGGGTTTTCCCGAGGAAAACCCGGCATTGTCGGCGCCCGCTTCCCAGACCATCGGTGTGCGGCAGCCGTCCCTGCCCTTTACCCCCGGCCAGAAACGGATGCCGACGGGATCGCGCAGATCCTCGAAGGTCAGTTCCGCCTCCTCCAGCCCAAGCTCTTCGCCTTGGTAGAGACAGATCGAGCCCCGCAGGCAGGAGAGCAAAGCGATAGCGAATGTCGCCACCGCATCTGGATCGCCGCCCGGCCGCGTCCAGCGGCTGACATGGCGCACGACATCGTGGTTGGAGAACGCCCAGCAGACCCAGCCGTCGGCGACAGCTGCCTCGAAGGCCTCGACGCAGCCGCGCACATGGGCGGCTGAGAATTGCGGGCCGAGCAGGTCGAAGGTGTAGCACATGTTGAGCTTGTCGCCGCCGGATGTGTAGGCGGCCAGCGTCTGCAGCGAGCGGCCTTCGTCGCCGACCTCGCCGACACTGGCGCGGCCGTCATATTCGTCGAGCAAAGCGCGGAAGCGCCTGAGGAAATCGAGGTTTTCCGGTTGCGTCTTGTCGAACAGGTGCTCCTGGAAGAGATAGGTGTTGGTTTCGCCGTTGGTGCCGGCGACGCTCGACGCCAGCGGCGGGTTGCTGCGCAGCCAGCGGTCGTGGACATAGTAGTTGACCGTATCCAGGCGGAAGCCGTCGACGCCGCGCTCGAGCCAGAACCGCACCGTCTGCAACAACGCGTCTTGAACCTCAGGATTGTGGAAGTTGAGGTCCGGCTGCGAGGCGAGGAAATTGTGCATGTAGTATTGCCGGCGGGTCGCGTCCCACTCCCAGGCCGGGCCGCCGAAGACCGACAGCCAGTTGTTGGGCGCGTTGCCGTCCGGCCTGGTGTCGGCCCAGACATACCAGTCAGCCTTGGGATTATCCTTGCTGGCACGGCTCTCTACAAACCATTCGTGCTTGTCGGAGGAGTGCGACAACACCTGATCGATGATCACCTTCAGGCCGAGCCTGTGCGCCTCGGCAACCAGCGCGTCAAAGTCGTCGAGCGTGCCGAACATCGGATCGACCGCCTGATAGTCGGAGACGTCGTAGCCCATATCGGCCATTGGCGATTTGAAGAAGGGCGACAGCCAGACGGCGTCGACGCCGAGCGAGGCGACGTGCGCCAGCCGTGGGGTGATGCCTGAGAGGTCGCCGCTGCCGTCGCCGGTGGCGTCCTGGAAGGAGCGAGGATAGATCTGGTAGATGACGCAGCCGCGCCACCAGTCGGCGCTCTGTTCGGGTCCCGGCTGGGCATTGTCGTCGGCCATCACGGACCCTTCCTGGCGCGGGCCTTTGCGGTCCGGCGCTCGATCATGAAACTGACACTGCGGCCGGGCAGCGGCCACGCGAGGTCGACCGCTTGCGCTTCAACAGCCGGCTGCCATTCAAACCCTTGCCGCGCGGGCAGCGTGAAGACGCATTGGCGGCGATCGCCATTGACGATCACAGCCAGGCGGCCTTCCCCGCCATCGCCGAGCAGCATGACGAGGCGATGGCGCGAGCCATCGTTCCAGTCGGCTTCGCCGAGCGGCGCGCCGGTCTCGGTCAGCCACGCGACGTCGGGCACATCAGAACCGTCCGGCGGCTCTCCGGTCAGGAAGCGCGTATCGGAAAGCCCCGGCACCGCGCCGCGCAGAGCTGCGAGCGCCGACACATGGGCTTCCAGCCCGACGTCGCGCCCGGCCCAGTCGAGCCAGGTGATGGCGTTGTCCTGCGCATAGGCGTTGTTGTTGCCCCCTTGCGTGCGGCCGAATTCATCGCCCGCCGTCAGCATGATGGTGCCGCGCGAGGCAAACAGAGTGGCGAGCAGCGCGAAGCGATCATGGGAACGGGCCTCGGCAATCGCCTTGTCCGAGGTTTCGCCCTCGACGCCGTTGTTCCAGGACAGGTTCTCATTGTGGCCGTCGCGGTTCTTCTCGCCATTGGCCTGGTTGTGTTTGGCTTCATAGGCGACGATATCGGCCAGCGTCATGCCATCGTGTGCGGCGATGAAGTTGACCGTGCGGCTGGCGGATTGGCCCTCCCTGCCGAACACATCGGAGGAGCCGGCGAGCCTTGTCGCCAGCGCACCGACCGCGCCGGCATCGCCGCGCCAGAAGCGCCTGACGTCGTCGCGGTAGCGGTCGTTCCATTCGAGGTAAGGCGGCCGGAAATTGCCGAGCTGATAGCCATTCGGGCCGATGTCCCACGGCTCGGCAATCAGCACCCTGTCGGCAAGCATGGGATCGGTTGCGATGGTCTCGAGCAACGGAGCCGCCGGATCGAATACGCCAGCGACGCGGCCGAGGACCGGCGTCAGGTCGAAGCGGAAACCGTCGACGCCGGCATGGCGGACGAAATGGCGCAGCGTGTCGAGTACCATGTCGCGAACGACCGGATGGTCGCAGGCAATGGTATTGCCGGTGCCGGTATCGTTGGCCAACCTGCCGTCCGGCTCGCTGCGGTAGTAGGCTTGATTGTCGAGGCCGCGCAGCGACAGCGTCGGCCCGAGCCGGTCACTTTCGCCGGTATGATTGAAGACGAGATCGAGGATGGTGCCAATGCCAACCCTGCGCAGCACCCCCACAGTATCGCGCAACTCGGCGAGGCCGCCCGGCGCCAGCCGCGGATCGAGCGCCATGAAGGTGACTGGGTTGTAGCCCCATGCGTTGCTGAGGCCGAGCGGCGGTAGATGGCGCTCATCGATCCATGCCGTCACGGGCATTAGCTCAACGGCGGAGACGCCGATCTTTCTGAGGTGTTCGAGGATGGCCGGATGCGCAAGTGCCGCAATGGTGCCGCGCTGCGCTTGGGGCACGTCCGGATGCAGTCTGGTGAAGGAACGGACATTGAGTTCGTAGATCAGGCCGCCCGGCTGGAACAAAGGCGCCTTGGCCGGCAGCGGCTTGGGCAGCGCGCGGGCGACGGTCTTCGGCATCAGCGGCGCGGTATCGGTGCCTTCGTTGCGCCGGGCGGCAAGCCGCCAATGATGCTGGTAGGGCCGGTCTATCTCGACAGCGTAGGGATCAGTGAGCAGCTTGTCGGGATCGAACCACAGCCCGCGCTCCGGCGCATATTCGCCGTCGGCGCGAAAGCCGTAGCGCGTACCCGCGGCAAGGCCGGCGACGAACAGCGCATGGACGCTCTCGCCTTCCGGCTGAAGTTCGAGCCGGTCGATTTCACGGGCGCCGGTGTCGTCGAAGATCGACACCCACAGGCGCCGCGCGGACGACGACCAGGCGGCGAAGCGGATGCCTTCGGGAGTGACCGTTGCGCCGAGCTGGGTCATCGGCGCATCCTCCACCCTCCCCCTTGTGGGGAGGGTCGCGAACGAAGTGAGCGGGGTGGGGGTCGGCGCGGGGAAAGCGCTTTACGAGCACCCGCAACCCGAGCCGCTGCGCGGATCGACCCTCCCCACAAGGGCGAGGGTAAAGACGTCACCACCCTCAAGTAATCACGCTCGGCTTGTTGCGCCCGGTGTGGCTCTTGATCCCGGCGATATCATCGGCAGCCGCGATCAGGTCGGCGAGCGCCTCTTGCGTGTCGAGATCATGCCGCGCTCTGTCCGGCTCGTAGCGCTCGATGTAGACGCGCAGCGTAGCACCCGACGTGCCGGTGCCGGACAAACGAAACACGACACGCGAGCCGCCTTCGAACAGGATGCGGATGCCCTGGTTCTTGCTCACCGAACCGTCGACCGGATCGTGATAGGCGAAGTCGTCGGCATTGGCGATCTTCAGGCCGCGCACGCTGGTGCCGGGCAGCGAGGTCAGCTTGGCGCGCAACTCGTCGACCAGGGCGTTGGCGCGCTCGGTTTCGACCTCCTCATAGTCATGACGTGAATAGTAATTGCGGCCGTAGGTCGCCCAATGTTCGGTGACGACGTCCTTGCAGCTTTCGCCGCGCACGGCCAGGATGTTCAGCCACAACAGCACCGCCCACAGCCCGTCCTTTTCACGGACATGGTTCGAGCCGGTGCCGGCGCTTTCCTCGCCGCAGATCGTTGCCATGCCGGCATCGAGCAGATTGCCGAAGAACTTCCAACCGGTCGGCGTTTCGTAGATGCCGATGCCGAGCTGTTCGGCGACGCGGTCGGCAGCGCCGCTGGTCGGCATCGAGCGGGCGATGCCTTTGAGGCCGTCCTTGTAGCCCGGCGCCAATTGCGCATTGGCGGCAAGCATGGCCACCGAATCCGACGGGGTGACGAAAATGCCCTTGCCGATGATGAGATTGCGGTCACCGTCGCCGTCGGAAGCGGCGCCGAAATCGGGCGCATCCGGTCCCATCATCTCGTCATAGAGATGCTTGGCGTGGACCAGGTTCGGATCCGGGTGATGGCCGCCAAAATCCGGCAGCGGCTTGTAGTTGCGGCAGGTGCCATTCTCCGCGCCGAGCCGGCGCTCGAGGATTTCCTTGGCATACGGGCCGGTGACCGCATGCATGGCGTCGAAGCGCATGCGGAAGCCGTATTTGAAATTGGCGCGGATGGCGTCGAAGTCGAACAGGCTCTCCATCAATTCGGCATAGTCGGTGACCGGGTCGATAATCTCGACCGCCATGCCGCCGGCGGTCACCGTGCCGATCTTGTCGATGTCGATCTGGTCGATGTCGGCGGTCTTGAAGCTCGAAATCGTCTTGGTCTTTTCGAAGATCGCGTCGGTCAGCTTTTCCGGCGCCGGGCCGCCATTGCCGGCATTGTACTTGATGCCGAAATCCTCGTGCGGGCCGCCCGGATTGTGACTGGCCGACAGGATGATGCCGCCGAAGGTCTTGTATTTGCGGATGACATGCGACGCCGCCGGCGTCGACAATATGCCGCCCTGCCCGACCATCACCTTGCCGAAGCCGTTGGCCGCCGCCATGGCGATGGCCTTCTGGATGACCTCGCGGTTGTAGAAGCGGCCGTCGCCGCCGATCACCAGCGTCTTGCCCTCAAAGCCCTCCAGCGCGTCGAAGATCGACTGGATGAAGTTCTCGGCATAGTGCTCCTGCTGAAAGACAGGCACCTTCTTGCGCAGGCCGGACGTGCCGGGTTTCTGGTCGAGATAGGGTTTGGTGGCGACGGTCCGGATCATGCTTCAGGCAACCCTTTTCGAAAGCAGCAGGCGGTAGAGTTCAACGTATTTGTCGGCGCTCTTGTCCCAGGAGACATCGGCCTTCATGCCCTGGCGCTGGATCTGTTCCCAGACGGCCGGGCTCGAATGCGCATCGACCAGCCGGCGGATGGCGTGCAGCATGGCGCCGCCACTATTGGGCGCGAACTGGAAGCCGGTGGCGACACCGGCCGAGATCGCTGCTTCATTGGCGTCGATGATGGTGTCGGCAAGGCCGCCGGTGCGGGCGACGACCGGCACGCAGCCATAGCGTAGGCCGTAAAGCTGGGTCAGCCCGCAAGGCTCGAAGCGCGACGGGATGACGATGGCGTCGCAGCCGCCCTGCATGGCGTGGGAAAGCCCCTCGTCATAGCCGACGACGACGCCGACACGGCCGCGATGGCGGGCGGTGGCAGCCAGCAGCGCGCCTTCCAGGCCGGCGTCGCCTGAGCCGAGGATCGCCAGCCGCGCGCCGGTGGCGACGACGCCGTCGACCACAGCCGCCAGTATGTCCATGCCCTTCTGCCAGGTCAGCCGGCTGACGACGCAGACGATCGGACTGTCGTCGCGCTCGAGGCTGAAGCGGTCCTCGACAACCGCCCGGTTGGGAAGGCGAGCCTTCAGCGTCGCGGCGGAGTAGGCCGACACCAGATGCTTGTCGGTCTCCGGGTTCCAGATGTCGGTGTCGATGCCGTTGACGATGCCGTAGAGGTCGGAAGAGCGCATGTTGATGAGGCCGTCGAGGCCCATGCCGAATTCCGGCGAGCGGATTTCTTGGGCATAGGTGGGGCTCACCGTGGTGATCGCCCAGGCCGCCTGCAGGCCGGCCTTGAGGAAGCCGACGCCGCCATAATATTCGACGCCGTCAAGCGCCATCGCCGCGGCCGGCAAGCCGAGCTCGCCAAAAATGCCGGCGCCGAACTGACCCTGGAAGGCAAGGTTGTGAACGGTGATCAGCGACGGTACGCCGACCGCCTTGCCGTAGCGCATGTAAGCCAGCGTCATCGCCGACTGCCAGTCATGGGCGTGCACCAGGTCGGGCTGGTAGCCGGAGATGGCGCCGCCGGCGATATCGCCGCCGACCTGGCTCAACGCTGCGAAGCGCCGCCAATTGTCGGGCCAATCGGCGCCGGCCGCATTGCCGTAAGGGCCGCCGGGACGGTCGTAGAGATGCGGCGCGTCGAGCACGAACAGGTCGAGCCCGGCGATCTTGACGGCATGGACCGAAGCCTTGCCGCCCTGCAGCAGCGGGTATTGGTAGACAGCCTTCTTTTTCTTGAAGGCGTCCATCACCTGGGGAAAGCCGGGGATGAGCGTGCGCATGGTCACGCCCTTGGCGGCCAGCGCGATCGGCAATGCACCGGTCACATCGGCAAGTCCGCCGGTCTTGATCAGCGGGAATATCTCGGGCGTGACCGACAGAACCTGCATGCGTTTATGGTATCCCGTCTTACAGCTTCAGCTTGTCGATCATGTCCTGCGTGACCAGGCAGATGCCCTTTTCCGAGACCCGGAAACGCTTGGCGTCGAGAACAGGGTCTTCGCCAACCACCAGCCCCTCCGGTATCCTTACACCGTGGTCGATGACGACGCGCTTCAACTTTGCGTTCCGGCCGACATGAACGTCGGGCAGCATGACGACCTCTTCCAGCGTCGAATAGGAGTTGATGCGCGCCCCGGTGAAGATCAAGCTGCGCTTCAGCGAAGCACCCGAGACGATGCAGTCGCCTGAGACCAGCGAGGAGACGGCCGAACCGCGCCGGCCATCCTCGTCATGCACGAACTTTGCCGGCGGCTTCAATTCGGCATAGGTCCAGATCGGCCAGTCGCGGTCGTAGAGGTCGAGTTCGGGAGTGATGTCGGTAAGGTCGATATTGGCTTCCCAGTAGGCGTCGACCGTGCCGACATCGCGCCAATAGGCTTCGTTCTCGGCCGTCGAGCGCACGCAGGACTTGGCGAAGCGATGCGCGATCGCCTTACCGTGCTGGACGATGTAGGGGATGATGTCCTTGCCGAAGTCGCGGCTCGAACCCGGCTCGGCCGCATCGCGGCGCAGTTGTTCCATCAGGAACTTGGTCTTGAAGACATAGATGCCCATGGAGGCCAGCGCGAATTCCGGCTTGTCGGGAATGCCGGGCGGGTCGGCGGGCTTTTCGACGAACGCGATGATGTTGTCCTTGCCGTCGACATGCATGACACCGAAGCCGGTCGCTTCCAAGCGCGGCACTTCGAGGCAACCGACAGTGACGTCGGCATTAGCGTCGACGTGCTGGCGCAGCATCAGCTCGTAGTCCATCTTGTAGATATGGTCGCCGGCCAGGATCACCATGTATTCGGGGCCATAGGCCTCGATGATGTCGATGTTCTGGTAGACGGCGTCGGCGGTGCCTTCATACCACTGGGTTTCCGAGACACGCTGCGAGGCCGGCAGGATGTCGAAGCTTTCGTTTCGCTCCGGGCGCAGGAAGTTCCAGCCGCGCTGCAGGTGGCGGATCAGCGAATGCGCCTTATACTGGGTGGCGACACCGAGGCGACGAATGCCGGAATTCAGCGCATTGGACAGCGCGAAATCGATGATGCGCGTCTTGCCGCCGAAATAGACGGCCGGCTTGGCCCTGCGGTCGGTCAATTCCTTAAGCCGGCTGCCGCGGCCGCCGGCCAGCACATAGGCCATGGCATCGCGCGCCAGCGGCTGGGTTCTCTTCAAGTCTGCCATTTTTACCCTCCCAAATTACCAGTCTGGAGCATCGCCCGGTCCGCAACGAGTCGACGGACCTAATCCGAAACGAGTTGACGGACCTAGCCCGCAACGAGTTCAAGCATGATCGTCGACAGCGGCGGCAAAAGCATCGTTGCCGAAATGCCTCCTCCTTCCGCCCTGGCTTCGACCACACCGCCATTGCCCTTGCCCGAACCACCGTAGTCCGAAGCGTCGGTGTTGATGATTTCGCGCCATTTGCCGACCTTGGGCAATGGCACGCGATAATTGTCGCGCGGCACTGGCGTGAAGTTGGAAATGACGGCGATCGGGTTGCCGCCGGGCGCGCTGCGCAGCCAGGCGAAGACCGAATTTTCCTTGTCGTCGACGATCAGCCAGGAGAAGCCGTCCGGCTCGCAGTCGCGCGCATGCAGCGCCGGGCGCGAGCGGTAGAGATAGTTGAGGTCGCGCACCGTCTGCCAGACGCCGCGATGCGGGTGGAAGTCGAGCAGGTTCCAGTCGAGCGCGCGCGCCTCGCTCCACTCGCGGCGCTGGGCGAATTCCTGGCCCATGAACAACAGCTTCTTGCCGGGATAGCCCCACATGAAGGCATAGAAGGCGCGCAAAGTCGCGAACTTCTGCCAGTCGTCGCCGGCCATCTTGCCGAGCAGCGTGCCCTTGCCGTGCACGACCTCGTCATGGGACAGCGGCAGCACGAAATTCTCGGAGAAGGCGTAGGTCAGGCCGAAGGTCAGGTCGTTGTGGTGATGTTTGCGGAAGATCGGCTCCTTGGCGAAATACTCCAGCGTGTCGTGCATAAAGCCCATGTTCCATTTGAAGCCGAAGCCCAGCCCGCCTTCATGCACCGGCGCCGAGACCTTCGGCCATGAAGTCGATTCCTCGGCGATGGTCATCACGCCGGGATGGTGGCCGTAGACCTCCTTGTTCATCTTCTGCAGGAAGGAGACTGCTTCGAGGTTTTCGCGGCCGCCCTTCTCGTTGGGGATCCACTCGCCGGCCTTGCGCGAATAATCGAGGTAGAGCATCGAGGCCACCGCATCCACGCGCAAACCGTCGACATGGTATTTCTCGGCCCAGAACAGCGCGTTATTGACGAGGAACGACACCACCTCGCGGCGGCCGAAATTGTAGATCGCGGTGTTCCAGTCGGGATGAAAACCCTTGCGCGGATCGGCATGCTCATAAAGCGCTGTGCCGTCGAAATTGGCCAGGCCATGCGCGTCGACCGGGAAATGCGCCGGCACCCAGTCGAGGATGACGCCGACGCCGGCGCGGTGCGCACCGTCGACGAAACGGGCGAAGCCGTCGGGGTCGCCGAATCGCGCCGAGGGGGCATAAAGTCCGGTTGTCTGATAACCCCATGACGGGTCATAGGGATGTTCGGAGATCGGCAGGAACTCGATGTGGGTGAAGCCGGTCTCGACAGCATAGGGGATGAGCTGGTTGGCGAGTTCGTCCCATGACAGGAAGCTGCCATCATCGTGCTGCTGCCACGAACCGGCATGGACCTCGTAGATCGATATGGCTTCGCGCCGCGGATCGGCCTTTCGCCAGTAATTGCGATGCGCCTCGTCGCCCCATTCATGCGCCGGCGGCACCGCCGTCACGGATGCTGTGGCCGGGCGCAGTTCAGACTTGAAGGCGAACGGATCGGCCTTGAGCGGCAGGCGCACGCCGTCGGGGGCAATGATCTCGTATTTATAGGGGTGGCCGGCGCCGATATCGGGAATGAACAGCTCCCAGATGCCGGTGTCGCGGCGGTCGCGCATCGTGTGCCGGCGGCCGTCCCATTCGTTGAAGTCGCCGACCACCGAGACACGCCGCGCATTGGGCGCCCAGACGGCGAAGTGTACGCCGGAGGCGCCCTCGTGATCGATGAGATGAGCGCCGAGCTTGTCGAACAGCCTGAGATGCGATCCTTGGGCGATGTAATAATCATCCATCGGGCCGAGTACCGGGCCGAAGGAATAGGGATCGGTCAGCCACCAGTCGCCGCCGGCATTCTTGGCGTGATAGCGCAGCGGCTGACGCTTCTTGATCGACAGTCTGCCTTCGAAGAAACCGGCGTCGTCGCGCCGCGTGAGTTCGCCGGCGTTCTTGCCGGCCAGCGTGTATGCGGTGACGAACTCGGCATTGGGGACGAAGCAGCGGGCAACCAGGCTCTTGCCGGCATCATGCACGCCCAGGATTGCAAAAGGATCGCCATGCGTGCCTGCAACAATTGCGGCGACATCGCCGGCTGACGCCAGCCCGTCCGACCCGCTCGTCGTCGCGGTCGCGCGCGGTTTCTTCATCAGGCGGTGTCCCTCCCTGGGAACCAGTTCTTGTGCACAAGACCCATTGTCGTGGCCTCATGCAATCATATCAGGCGGGCACGTTCCAGATTTCTTTCGCATATTGGCGGATCGTGCGATCGGAAGAGAACCAGCCGACGCGGGCAACGTTGCGGATAGCGCGCGCGTACCAATCGGGGCTGTTGCGCCAGACGGCGTCGACATCGCGCTGGGCGGCGGCATAGGCGTCGAAATCCGCCGCCACCATGAACCAGTCGCTGTTGTAGAGACCGTCGACCAGCTCGCGGTAGCGATCCGGCTGGTCGGGCGAGAACACGCCCGACGATACTGCGGCAACAGCCTGCGCCAATTCAGGGGAGCCCTCGATCACGGCGCGCGGGTTGTAGCCATTGCTGCGCCGCTCGGCGACTTCCGCCGTGCTCAGGCCGAAGATGAAGATGTTGTCGTCGCCGACGCATTCCTTGATCTCGACATTGGCGCCGTCGAGCGTGCCTATGGTCAAGGCGCCGTTCAGCGCGAACTTCATGTTGCCGGTGCCCGACGCCTCCATGCCGGCAGTCGAAATCTGCTCGGACAGGTCGGCTGCCGGCATCATCACCTCGGCCAGGCTGACATTGTAGTTCGGCACGAACACCACTTTCAGCAGACCGCGCACCGACGGGTCGCTGTTGATGACCTTGGCGACGTCGTTGGCCAGTTTGATGATCAGCTTGGCATTGTGGTAGCTGGGCGCCGCCTTGCCGCCGAAGAATTTGACGCGCGGCATCCAGTCCTGCTCGGGATGCGAGCGGATCTGGTCGTAGAGCGCGATCGCTTCCAGGATGTTGAGCAGTTGGCGCTTGTATTCGTGGATGCGCTTGACCTGGATGTCGAACAGCGCCGACGGGTCGAGCTTGATGCCGAGCCGGTCGGCGACCAGATTGGCGAGCTTGACCTTGTTGGAGCGCTTGACGGCGGCGAACTTGTCGCGGAAGGCGGCGTCGCCGGCAAAGGCTTCGAGCCCCTTGATGGCGTCGATGTCGTCGAGGAAACGGTCCCCGATCGCCGCGCGGGCAAGCGCGGTGAGGCCTGGATTGCACTGGATCAGCCAGCGCCGTGGCGTGATGCCGTTGGTCTTGTTGTTGATGCGATCGGGATAGAGCTTGTGGAGATCGGCAAACACCGTCTCCTTCATCAGTTCGGTGTGCAACGCCGACACGCCATTGATCGAGTGCGAGCCGACAAAGGCCAGGTTACCCATGCGCACGCGGCGGTCGCCATTTTCCTGGATCAGCGAGATGCGGCTGATCTGCTCATTGGAAAACTGGTTGGTGGCGCGGGCCTCAAGCAAAACCTGCGCATTGATGGCGTAGACGATCTGCATGTGGCGCGGCAAAAGCCGTTCGAACAGCGGCACCGGCCAGCTTTCCAGCGCTTCTGGCAGCAGCGTGTGGTTGGTGTAGCCGAAGGTGCGCTTGGTGATGTCCCAGGCCTGGTCGAAATCCATGCCATGGACGTCCATCAGCAGGCGCATCAGCTCTGGCACGGCGATCGCCGGATGGGTGTCATTGAGGTGGATCGCTGCCTTGTCGGGCAGCGAGGCGAGATCGCCATACTGGCTGAGATGGCGCTGGACGATGTCCTGCAGCGACGCGGTGGAGAAGAAATATTCCTGCCGCAGCCGCAGTTCCTGGCCGGCCTTGTGGGAATCGGCGGGGTAAAGCACGCGCGACAAGGCATCGGCCTTGTTGCTTTCGGCCAGCGCGCCGATGTGGTCGCCGGCGTTGAACTTGTCGAGCAGGATCGGATCGACCGGCATGCCCGACCAAAGCCGCAGCGTGTTGACGCGGTTGGCGCGCCAGCCAACCACCGGGGTGTCGTAGGCGACGGCCTGGACATGCTCGGTCGGCTTCCAGACGTGACGTTCCAGCCGGCCATCCTTGGAGGTGATCGATTCCACCGAGCCGCCGAAGCCGACCTCGAAGGCACGCTCCCGCCGCTCGAACTCCCAAGGGTTGCCGTGGTCGAGCCAGGTTTCGGGCAGTTCGACCTGCCAGCCATCATGGATCTCCTGGCGGAACATGCCGTTGGCGTAGCGGATGCCGTAGCCATGCGCGGGAATGTCGACGGTCGCCATGCTTTCCATGAAGCAGGCGGCGAGCCGGCCAAGACCGCCATTGCCGAGCGCTGCATCCGGTTCGAGCCCGGCGATGAGGTCGAGGTCGACGCCCAGCGACTTGAGCGCTTCTCGCATATTGTCCATCAGGCCGAGATTGGAGAAGGCATCGCGCATAAGCCGGCCGATGAGGAATTCGAGCGACAGGTAATAGACGCGCTTTTCCTGCTGGGCGTAGGCCTCCTGCGTCGCCTGCATCCAGTGATCGACGATGCGGTCGCGCACGACCTTGATCGAGGCTGTCAGCCAATCATATTGCGTGGCAACGGAGGTGCCTTTGCCGACCCGGTATTTGAGAGCCAGCAAGACTTCGTCGGCCAGCGTCTTGGGATCGGGTATTTCGAGATCGGGGGCTTTGGCTGTCATTGTTCGCGTCATACTGCCTCTCGTGATCGTGCTGCGATCATACCGGCTTTCGCTCTCAGTCCCAGCCTATCCTAGTGCATCGCAACATACGTTCAATCGATTTAGACCAGCATGCCGCCAGTTCCCCTGCGGCAATTTATCCGTCGAGCGGATCAGGCAGCGAGTGCAGCCTCCGGCGGAACCTTCGCTCCCGTCATGAAGGCGACGGCGTCGGACATGGTATATTGCTTGGGATCGATGACGCAGAGGCGGCGACCCAGCCGATGGATATGGATGCGGTCGGCAACCTCGAAGACATGCGGCATGTTGTGCGAGATCAGCACGATCGGCAGGCCTCGCTTCTTGACGTCGAGGATCAGTTCCAGCACGCGGCGGCTCTCCTTGACGCCGAGTGCCGCGGTCGGCTCATCCATGATCACCACACGGCTGCCGAAAGCGGCGGCGCGCGCCACCGCCACGCCCTGACGCTGGCCACCCGACAGCGTTTCCACCGCCTGGCTGATGTTCTGGATGGTCATCAGCCCAAGCTCGGTCAGCTTGTCGCGGGCGCGCTTTTCCATTGCGGGCCGGTCGAGCATACGAAGCCAGTCGCCGAGGAAGCCGGGTTTGCGGATCTCGCGGCCGAGGAACATGTTGTCGGCGATCGACAGAGCCGGCGACAAAGCCAGGTTTTGGTAGACCGTCTCGATGCCCGCCTCGCGCGCCTCCATGGGCGATTTGAAAGCGACAGCCTTGCCTTCAAGACGGATCTCGCCTTCGTCGGGCACGGCGGCGCCGGAAATCGCCTTGATCAGCGATGATTTGCCGGCGCCATTGTCTCCGATGACGGCCAGGATTTCGCCGGGGTAGAGGTCGAAGTCGGCATTGTCGAGGGCGGTGACACGGCCATAGCGCTTGATCAGGCCGCGCGCGGTGAGGATGGGTTCCACGGTCATGCCGAAACCTTTCTGATCCATTGGTCGATCGCCACGGCGCCGATGATCAGCACACCGGTGAGCAGCACCTTCCATTGCGGATCGGCGCCCAGCATGTTGAGGCCCATCGAGACGACGCCGACGATCATCGCGCCGAAAAGCGTGCCCAGAATTGAGCCGCGCCCGCCGAACAGTGAAATGCCGCCGATCACCGTCGCGGTTATCGCCTGCAGGTTGTAGTCGGTGACGGCGGCTGACGGCGAGATCGAGCCGTTGCGGCCGATGGAAACCCAGGCAGCAAAAGCGGCGATCAACCCGGCAAGGGTGTAGACCGTCATCAACACCTTCTTGGTCTGGATGCCAGACAGCTTCGCCGCCTCCTGATCATCGCCAACGGCGTAGACATGGCGGCCCCAGGCGGTGTGATTGAGCACGTACCAGAGGATCAAAACGAGCACGACCGTGGCGATGACGCCCAGTGTCAGCACCGCTGTGCCGATCTTGAAACTCAGGGCAAAGAGATGCAGCAGCGGCGCCTGGGCGTCGACATCGGTATCGCGGATCGTCTCGTTGGCCGAATAGATGAAGTTCGTCGCCATGACGATGTTCCAGGTGCCGAGCGTGACGATGAACGGCGGCAGCTTCATGTAGGCGACCAGCAAACCGTTGAGCAGGCCGCAGGCCGCGCCGGCGGCAAGCCCGATGGGCACTGCGAGCACGGCCGGCATGCCGTAGCTGACCGCGCAATTGCCCATGATCACGGCCGAAATCACCATGATCACGCCGATCGACAGGTCGATGCCGGCGGTCAGGATGACCAGTGTCTGCGCGGCACCGAGGATGCCGACGATGGCGATCTGCTGCAGGATCAGCGTCAGCGTATAGGATGAGAAGAAACGCCCGCCAATGGCGATGCCGAAAATTACGATCGACAGGACCAGCACAATCAGCGGCACCGCCGCCGGCGTGGAGTGCAGGAAATGCTGGATGCGCTTGACGGCCGATTTGTGCTCGTCAAAGGCGGCAACGCTTGTGTCGCTGCTCGAGAGAACCTTCTCGAATTCCTGTGCTTGAGCCATGTTTCCTCCCCTGGGCTTCAGCTCCATGCCGATACCCGCTCGCGCCTGTCCGGTCTGCTGCCGGGATTATTCGCGTGACGCATCGTCCACCCGAAGCGGCCGGGGATCAAGCCCCCGGCCGTCAGCTTGTCGCTGGCTGTCAGACAGCCATCAGCCCCAGCACTTGGCGAGGCCTTCCTTGGTGTCGATCGACTTCACGCCATTGGCCGGCTTGTCGGTGACGAGGTTGACGCCGGTGTCGAAGAAATTCTTGCCTTCGGTCGGCTTAGGCTTGGCGCCGTCCTTGGCGAAGGCGGCGATCGCCTCGATGCCGAGTGCCGCCATCTGCAGCGGGTATTGCTGCGAGGTGGCGCCAATGACGCCTTCGGTCACCGACTTCACACCGGGACAGCCGCCATCGACCGAGACGATCAGCACCTGGCTTTCGAGCCCGACCGCCTTGAGCGCCTGGTAGGCGCCGACAGCGGCGGGCTCGTTGATGGTGTGGATGACGGTGATGGAGTTGTCCTTCTGCAGAAGGTTTTCCATCGCCTTGCGGCCGCCTTCTTCATTGCCGTTGGTGACGTCGTGGCCGACGATGCGGGCATCGTCCTCATCGCCGATCTTGTTGGGATCCTTCACGTCGATGCCGAAGCCCATCATGAAGCCCTGGTCGCGCAGCACATCCACGGTCGGCTGTGAGGGGGTCAGGTCGAGGAAGCCGATCTTGGCGTCCTTGGCCTTGTCGCCGAGGGTCGCGGCTGCCCAGGCGCCGATCAGCTTGCCGGCTTCCAGATTGTCCGTCGCGAAGGTCGCGTCGGCGGCATCGATCGGGTCCAGCGGGGTATCGAGCGCGATCACCAGCAGGCCGGCGTCACGCGCCTTCTTCACCGTCGGCACAATGCCCTTGGTGTCGGACGCGGTGATCAGGATGCCCTTGGCGCCGTCGGCGATGCAGCTTTCGATCGCCGCCACCTGGCTCTCGCTATCGCCGTCGATCTTGCCGGCATAGGTCTTGAGGTCGACGCCAAGTTCCTTGGCCTTGGCGGTCGCGCCCTCCTTCATCTTGACGAAGAAGGGGTTGGTGTCGGTCTTGGTGATCAGGCAGGCGCCGACGCCGGCGGCCGATGCTGTCGAAGCAAACGCCATCAGGCCGAGGCCCGCCGCGGCGAACACGGTGGACTTCAATAAAGCTTTGGTCACGATCTTCCTCCCATGGAACCATGCGGATGCCGCCAACCGGCATCTTGAGCGCATCCACTGAAGTTCTCCCAGTGTGGACGCGCCCTCAAATGACACCAGCGGGAGCCGCCTGTCAATAATTAAATCACTCTTATTTATTATTGACAGCTTTGCGCGGTTCACTCATTCTGCCGCAAAAGCAGTAAGAATAAACCAAGGGAAGGAACAAGGGTGGAGACCGGCATTGCGAGGCACGGTTCGCCCGAGGCGGCCGCCAGCCGTCTCCACCGTGGCACCAACCAGAGCGGCATGCGCGACCACAATGAGCGGCTGGTGCTGTCGTTGGTTCGCCAGCACGGCAGCCTGGCCAAATCAGACATTGCGCGCATGACCGGGCTTTCAGCGCAGACCGTCTCGGTCATCATGCGCGAACTGGAGGAGGACAGCCTGCTGCTGCGCCAGGCGCCGTTGCGCGGCAAGATCGGCCAGCCCTCCATCCCGATGGCGCTGAACCCCGAAGGCGCCTTCTTCATCGGCCTCAAGATCGGCCGCCGCAGCGCCGAACTGGTGCTGATCGATTTCCTCGGAACTGTGCGTTCCATGCTGCAGCATTCCTATCGCTATCCGGCGCCGCGCGAGACGGTTGAGTTCGTCACCGAAGGCATGAAGACGATGCGCGCCGAACTGACACCTGCGCAGGACAAGCGCATTGCCGGGCTCGGCATCGCCATGCCGTTCGAACTGTGGAACTGGGCCGACACGGCAGGTGCGCCGCGCGATATCATGGACGAATGGCGCCACCGCGACATCCGCGCCGACATCCAGTCGCAATGCGAATTCCCGGTCTATTTGCAGAACGACGCGACGTCGGCCTGCGGCGCCGAACTGGTGTTCGGCCAGACCGGCGGCGCGCGCGACTTCGTCTATTTCTACATCGGCGCCTTTGCCGGCGGCGGCATCGTGCTCAATGGCCGGCTTTTTGGCGGACCGACAGGCAATGCCGGGGCGCTGGGTTCGATGCCGGTGCCGGGACCAGACGGCAAGCCGACGCAGCTCATCGACGTCGCCTCGATCGCCATGCTGGAAAAGGCGCTTAACGCACGCGGCGTCGAGGCTTCGCATCTGTGGACGTCGCCTGAGGATTGGGGCGAGATCGGTCACGAGCTCGACGACTGGATCGCCAATGCCGCTCAGGCGCTGGCCTATGCCATCGTATCGGCGTCATCGGTGATCGATTTCGAGGCCGCGGTGATCGACGGCTGGATGCCGCTCGCTGTCCGGCGCCGGCTCGTCGATGCGATCAGGCAGGCGATCGGTACGATCGATGGCGAAGGGCTGAAGCTTCCGGTGGTGCGCGAAGGCACCGTCGGCATCCATGCCCGCGCGCTGGGCGGCGCCAGCCTGCCGCTGTCCGAACGCTTCCTCATCGGTTCGACCACGATTTCCAGGAGCATCTGAATGCTGATCGGTATTCCGTCGCTGCTCGGTCCGGAGCTTCTGGCGACATTGCGCGCCATGGGCCATGGCGACGAGATCGCGCTCGTCGACGGCAACTATCCGGCGGAAGAACAGGCAAACCGGCTGATCCGCGCCGACGGTCTTCACCTCATACCGGTGCTTGACGCCATTTTGAGCGTGCTGCCGGTGGACGACTTCGTGCCGGAAGCGCTGTTTCGTGCCTCGGTAAAAGGCGATCCCTCGGTCGCCGATCCGGTCCACCATGAAATCGAAACGATCTGCACCAGGCGCGCGCCGGGCCGCAAGGTGGTTGCGCTGGCGGGCGCCGACTTCTATGCACGCGTCCGGTCGGCATATGCGATCGTCGGGACCAGCGAACCCCGGCTCTACGCCAACATCATCATCCGCAAGGGCGTGATCTATCCGCCGGAGAACAAGAAATCATGATCCTCTGCTGCGGCGAAGCCCTGATCGACATGCTGCCGCGCACCACGACACAGGGCGAGCCGGCCTTTGCGCCCTATGTCGGCGGCGCGGTGTTCAACACGGCGATCGCGCTTGGCCGCCTCGGCGCGCCCGCCGGCTTCTTTTCCGGCCTGTCGTCGGATCTGTTCGGCGGCCAGTTCCGCGAGGCGCTCGGCGCAAGCAAGGTCAGCTCCACCTATGCGCACACCTCCCCTCGCCCGACCACGCTCGCCTTCGTGCGGCTCACCAACGGCCAGGCGACCTACACTTTCTACGACGAAAACACCGCCGGGCGCATGCTGACGACAGAGGATCTGCCGAAACTGGGCGCCGAGATCGAAGCCATGCTGTTTGGCGCCATCAGCCTGATTTCGGACCCGGCGGGTGCTGCCTACGAAGAATTCATGAAACGCGAGCACGAACGCCGCGTCATGATGCTCGACCCCAACATCCGGCCGAACTTCATCCCCGACAAAGCCAAGCACCTCCGGCGCATCCGCTCGATGATGGCGATGGCCGACATCGTGAAGCTATCGGATGAGGATCTGCACTGGTTCGGCGAGGCCGGCTCGCATGAGGACGTCATCCGCAACTGGCTGGATCGCGGCCCGAAGCTGATCGTCGTTACCCACGGCAGCGAAGGTGCCGTCGGCTACAGCAGGGAACACAAGGTCACGGTGATGCCGCATAAGGTGGAGGTGGTCGACACGGTCGGCGCCGGCGACACTTTCAATGCCGGCATTCTGGCCTCGCTGCACGAGCAAGGCCTGCTCACCAAGGCCGGGATCGGCGGCCTTTCGGAGGACGCCATCCGTCAGGCGCTGGCGCTCGGCGCCAAAGCGGCGGCGGTGACCGTGTCGCGGGCCGGCGCCAACCCGCCCTGGCGGCACGAAATCGCCTGATCCACGCTTAGTCCGCCGCCAGCCGCTGCAAGCAGCCGATCACTTTATGTTTCCGCGAGCCGGAAAGACGGACTGATCAGCCGGATTAATAGGCGGCGAAGCCCGGATTTCCGGCATCTTGCGGCAATGCAGGGAAAGCCTGAAGTAACAGGCTGCGACACCTAGACAACCCGTCCCGCGGCCGGTCCGGCTTTCTAGACCGGCCCAACTCTGGTACCAGCGGCCCGGTTAAGTTGTTGTTTCTGTGCGTGTCATTGTCCCCGGGGCAGCCCGCACCACACCGTTTTGAGGCCGACATGCAGTTCATCGATCTTGGCGCGCAGCGCGAACGTATCCGCGACCGGCTGAAGGCCGCGATCGACAATGTCGTCGAGGAAGGCCGCTATATCCTCGGACCGCAAGTCACCGAATTCGAAAACAAGCTCGCAGCCTATATCGGCACCAAGCATGTCGTGGCCTGCGCCAACGGCACCGACGCGCTGCTGTTGCCGCTGTTTGCCGCCGGTATCGGCCCCGGCGACGCGGTGTTCGTGCCGAGCTTCACCTTTGCCGCGACGGCGGAAGTGGTGGCGCTTGCCAAGGCCGAACCAGTGTTCGTCGATGTCGAGGCCGAGACCTACAACATCGACATCGCCAGCCTCGAGGCGGCGATCGCCATGATCAAGAAGGAGGGCCGGCTGAAGCCGAAGGCGATCATTCCCGTCGACTTGTTTGGGCTTGCCGCCAACTACGAGGCGATCATGGCGATTGCCAGGCGCGAAGGGCTGCTGGTGATCGAGGATGCGGCGCAGTCGATCGGCGGTTCGGCCGACGGCACAATGTGCGGCGCCTTCGGCCATGTCGGCTCGACCAGCTTTTATCCGGCCAAGCCGCTGGGCTGCTACGGCGATGGCGGCGCGATGTTCACCAATGACGACGCGCTGGCCGACCAGCTGCGCTCGTTTGCGTTCCACGGTAAGGGCGGGACGCAGTATGACAATGTCCGCGTCGGCATCAATTCACGCCTCGACACCATCCAGGCGGCGATCCTGATCGAGAAACTCGCCATCCTCGAAGACGAGATGGTCGCCCGCCAGGTCGTGGCCAAGCGCTACGCCGAAGGTCTCGGCGACATCGTCAAGGCGTCACGCAATCTGGGCGGTGGCCGCTCGGCCTGGGCGCAATACGCCATCGAGACGCCGAAGCGCGACGGGTTGAGGGCGCATCTCGGCGAAAAGGGCATCCCTTCGGTGATCTATTATGTGAAGCCGCTGCACGAGCAGGTCGCCTATCGCGACTATCCGCGCACGCCGACCGGGCTTGCGGTTTCGGAGGAACTGCCGAAGCGCATCCTGTGCCTGCCGATGCATCCCTATCTCAGCGAAGCCGACCAGGACCGCATCATCGAGACGATCCGCAACTACATTGGCTCGAACTCGGCGCATGTAGCGGCGGCGTAAGTTACGCCGCGTCCGCCGCCTTCCCGCTCGCAATAAAATGCGGGTTGGCGAAATCCTCGTCGTCGCTCTGTTTGCGCTTGCCATAGGTGAGCGGCTCGCCGTCCAGCGTGCGCGTCATGCCGCCGGCGGCGCGCAGTACGGCGTCGCCGGCCGCCGTGTCCCATTCCATGGTGCGGCCGAAGCGCGGATAGATGTCGGCTTCGGCTGCGGCGAGCAGGCAGAATTTCAGCGATGAGCCGACCGAGACGATCTCGGCGGCGCCGAGATCCTTGATGAAGGCTTCGGTCTCCGGGGTGTTGTGCGAGCGGCTGGCAACGACCGCCAGCGGCGTGACCGCCCTCCTAACCGAAATCCGCCGGCGGCCGACGATACGGAAGTCGCCATCGACCTCGATTGCTTCGGCCCAGCCCGGCCGTCCAGAGAAGAACCGCCCGCTGCACGGTGCGAAGACGACGCCGATCTCCGGCACGCCGTGCCGGACAAGCGCGATGTTGACGGTGAAATCGGTCCGGCGGTTGACGAATTCCTTCGTTCCATCGAGCGGATCGATCAGGAAGAAGGCGCCATCCAGATCGGGCGGCACAATGCCTTCGGCGACCTCTTCCTCGGCCACGCAGGGAATATCGGGATAGGCCGCACGCAGGCCGGCGAGGATGATCGTCTCGCTCTCGCGGTCGGCTTCCGTGACCGGCGAGGAGTCCGACTTGCTGTCGACCGCGCAGCCGGCCTTGAAGACCCGCATCACCTCGCGTCCGGCTTCGAGCGCCAGGCGCTCGAACACGTCGAGCATCACTTCGTCGTCAGATGCCGCCGCCGCTGTCATATTGGTCTTCGGCAATGTCGCGCTCATTCAGCCAGTGTTCCAGAGCCTCTACCATCTCCTCGGCCGTCTTGCCGAGTGTCTTGAGATGGATTTCGGGATTTTCGGGAGCTTCATACGGGGAATCGACGCCGGTGAAGTTCTTGATCTCGCCATTCAGCGCCCGTGCGTAAAGGCCTTTCGGGTCGCGTCGGGCGCATTCCTCGAACGGCGTATCGACGAACACTTCGACGAACTCGCCGTCGGCCATCAACTCCCTGGCCATGCGCCGCTCGGCGCTGAAGGGGGAAATGAAGGAGACGATGACGATCAGCCCGGCATCGGCCATCAGCTTTGCCACTTCGGCGACACGGCGGATGTTTTCGACCCGATCGGCGTCGGTGAAGCCGAGATCGCGGTTGAGGCCGTGGCGGACATTGTCGCCGTCGAGAATGTAGGTGTGGCGCCCGGAAGCGAACAGCTTCTTCTCGAGCAGGTTGGCGATGGTCGACTTGCCCGAACCGGAAAGGCCGGTGAACCAGAACACGGCGGGACGCTGGCTCTTCAAGTCGGAACGGCCACGCTTGCCGACATCGAGCGACTGCCAGTGGATGTTTTCGGCGCGGCGCAAGGTATGCAGGATCATGCCGGCGCCGACCGTGGCATTGGTGATGCGGTCGATCAGGATGAAGGCGCCGGTATCGCGGTTGTCGGCGAAGGTGTCGAAGGCGATCGGCGCCCGGGTCGAGATGTTGCAGATGCCGACTTCGTTCATCTCGAGCGACTTCGCCGCCTCGCGAGCGAAGTCGTTGACGTTGACGCGGTATTTCAGGTCGGTGACGGTGGCGCTGGTCTGGTCGGTCTCGGTGCGCAGTATATAGGAGCGTCCCGGCAGCAGCGCTGCCTCGTCGAACCAGACGATGTTGGCGGCGAACTGGTCGGCGACCTGCGGCCGTGCCGCCGGCGACACCAGCATGTTGCCTCTGGAGACCTCGACCTCGTCATCGAGCACAAGGGTGATGGCCTGGCCGGCCACCGCCTGGGCAAGATCGCCGCCTTGCGCGACGATGCGCTTGACCCGCGAGGCCTTGCCGGATTTGGCGACCACCACCTCGTCGCCCTGCGCGACGGAGCCGGACGCGATGGTGCCGGCAAAGCCGCGGAAGTCGAGATTGGGCCGGTTGACATACTGCACCGGAAACCGGAACGGCAGTTCGACCGCGGCCTCGTCGACCGATATAGTTTCGAGATGCTCGATCAGCGACGGGCCGGAATACCACGCCGTCTTGCCGGAGCGGCTGGTGACATTGTCGCCATAGCGGGCCGACATCGGGATCGGCACGATCGTCTGGAAGCCGAGCTCGTGCGAGAACTGCCGGTAATCCTCGACGATACGGTCGAACACCGCCTGGTCGAAATCGACGAGGTCGATCTTGTTGACGGCAAGCACGATATGGCGGATGCCGAGCAGCGAAGCGATGATCGAGTGGCGCCGGGTCTGGCGCAGCACAGCCTGGCGCGCATCGATCAGCACGATGGCGAGATCGGCAGTCGATGCGCCGGTCGCCATGTTGCGGGTGTACTGTTCATGGCCGGGCGTGTCGGCGACGATGAACTTGCGCTTGGGCGTGGCGAAGAAGCGGTAGGCGACGTCGATGGTGATGCCTTGCTCGCGCTCGGCCTCGAGGCCGTCGACCAGAAGCGCGAAGTCGATGTCGTCGCCAGTGGTGCCGTGCTTGCGGGAATCGCGCTCGAGTGCGGCGAGCTGGTCCTCGAAGATCTGCTTTGTGTCGGACAGAAGACGGCCGATCAGCGTCGACTTGCCGTCGTCGACCGAGCCGCAGGTGAGGAAGCGCAGCAGCGACTTCTTCTCCTGCGCCGCCATGTATTCGCGCACGCCGTCGGTGGGAGCGAGGCTCTTGGCCAGGATATGGCGCATGCTCAGAAATATCCCTCGCGCTTCTTCTTTTCCATCGAGCCGGCTTCATCGCGGTCGATGAGGCGGCCCTGGCGCTCGGAGGTGCGCGCCGTCAGCATCTCGCCGACGATGGCTTCGAGCGTGTCCGCGTCGGATTCGATGGCGCCGGTCAGCGGATAACAGCCGAGCGTGCGGAAACGCACCAGACGGTTCTCCATCGTCTCACCGGGGCGCAATTGCATGCGATCGTCATCCTTCATGATCAGCATGCCGTCGCGTTCGACCACCGGCCGCTCCTTGGCGAAATAGAGCGGCACGATCGGGATGTTTTCCTGCAGAATGTACTGCCAGATATCGAGCTCGGTCCAGTTCGACAGCGGAAACACGCGGATCGATTCGCCCGGCGCGATGCGGGTGTTGAAGATCTTCCACATCTCCGGCCGCTGGTTCTTCGGGTCCCAGACATGCTGGGCGTTGCGGAAGGAAAAGATGCGCTCCTTGGCGCGCGACTTCTCCTCGTCGCGCCGAGCCCCGCCGAAGGCAGCGTCAAAGCCGTATTTGTCGAGCGCCTGGCGCAACGCCACCGTCTTCATGACATGGGTGTGGGTGTTCGAGCCATGGTCAAAGGGGTTGATACCGTCGCGCACGCCGTCTTCATTGACGTGGACCAGCAGGTCGAAGCCGAGCTTCTGCGCCATCTGGTCGCGAAAGGCGATCATCTCGCGGAACTTCCAGGTGGTGTCGACATGCAGGAAGGGGAAAGGCGGCTTGGCCGGATAGAAGGCCTTCATCGCCAGATGCATCAGCACGGAGGAATCCTTGCCGACGGAATAGAGCATCACCGGCTTGGAGAAGGAGGCGGCAACCTCACGGAAGATGTGGATGGACTCGGCCTCGAGCCGCTGCAGGTGCGTAAGCGCGATGTTCATGGACTGTGAGCGTTCTCTCGTGCAATCCAGACCTTGCATCAGATGGATCGGGCGTCCTTTTCAGCCGCCCGGTTCAAGCTTCACTGCTGGACACTATCGGTTCGTGCCGGCGTTCTAGCAGATCGCCACCTGATATAACAACGCTGGAAAGGCCGGCGGCCACACCGATCGGCAACGAATTTTCCATGAAAAGCCTAGAATCCGAAAATTCCTGCCCGACGGAGCGATAGCATTCAAAGGCCGGGAAAAATCTTGCCTGGACCGAAAGAAACGCCGGCCGGACCTCGTCGCACTTTCGAAAACCGCACCCAGCCGCTATACCGGCTCCTGAACCTGCGCCGGGCGGCATGCCGCAAATGCCGCCGCCAAACATTGTCCGTCGCCACGCGACCCAGCGCATTGTGAACCAGAGCATTGACCCCGATCTCCGCCATCAAGCAGCACGTTTCGCCGTCACGGATCAACGTCACCTTCTCCATTTTGTGCTTCTTTTTCCCGCCGGTACTGGGATCGGCGGTCAGCTTTTTGTTCAATGGCGGCGGCCTGTGGTCGGTGCTTCTGCTTGCGCTGAAAAGACGGCGTTTCAACATCGACCGGCCGATGACCGCGATGACGGTGGCCATCTATGCCTATTGCGCAGCCAGCGTGCTCGCCTCCATCGTCAACAATTCGATCGCCAGGGATGCGCCGCATCTGGCAGGGCTGATCACCTTCCTGTTTTTCCCTGTCTCATACGCGACCTGGAGCATTACCGAGAAAACCACGCTGACGCGCATCGTCGTGCTGGCGAGCGCCGCCGCCTGTTTTGGCGCCCTGCTGCTGGCGGTCGTGCAATATCACGGGCTGGGCATACGGGCCGAAGGCGGCGCCGGCAATCCGATCGTGTTCGCGACCGTCGCCTGCCTCAGCATGATGATGTGCCTGGCAGGCGCCTTATCGGGTGTCGAAAAGAACAGGGCGTTGCTGGCCTGCGCGACACTGGCCGGCGCGGTCGACATTGTCTATTCGGGGTCGCGGATCATCTGGCTGGCGATGCTGGTGGCCGGCATCGCGGTCCTGCTGATCAACCGTCGCAAGCTCAACAACAGAAACGCCATTCGGCTTTTGCTGATTGCGGGCGCGATCGGCATCGTCATCGCGGTCATTGGTCTCCCCATCATTTCCGAGCGCGCGGCCTTCCTGTTCAGCGACTGGGATGCGCTCGCCACGAAGGGCGACCACACGACCGCGCTCGGCTTGCGCGCAGCACTTTGGCAGATTGGGCTGAGCGCCTTCCACGACATGCCGATTTTCGGTCACGGCATTGCTGCAAGCCGTGAGCTGATAAAGGATGGATTCCACAATCAGTTCCACATGCCGTCCACGGGCTTCAGCCATTTTCACAATGGCTTCCTGACTGCATTGGTGGAGGCCGGGCTGCTTGGAGCCGTAACGCTCGCGGCTGTGTTCTTCGTTGCCGCGAGAAACGCGGCCATCGTGCTGCGCACCAGCACGGACGCGATCGAGCGGTTCGGCGCCACGATGATTGTCGTCACTGCGATCATCTACCTCATCGGCGGCCTGACCGGCATCCTGGTCGGCCACGACATCCTCGATGCCACACTGATGGTGTTCCTGGTGTCCGGGACATATCTTGCATCGGGCCGGCAACAAATGCTGCCGGAACAACAGGCACCGGCCCCGGCGCCCCAGGCAAGCCGGCCGTGAAAGTGCTGGTCACAGGCGCGACGGGTTTCATCGGCAGGCAGGTCGTCAACCAGCTGCGCGAAGCCGGGTTCGGGGTGCGCATGGCATCGCGCCACCCGGAACGGCTCGATCCCGTGAGCGATGCGGTTTTGTTGCCGGACTTCGACGCACCGGCTCAGGCATACCAGGCGCTGATGCGAGATATCACCCATGTCGTCCACTGTGCGGCGCTCAACAACGACCGCAAGGCGAGCGAAGCCGACTTCATGGCAGCCAACGCGACACTGACCGCGCAGCTGGCGCGCGCGGCCGCCTCGCGGACAAGCGGGCGCTTCATCTATCTGTCGTCGATCCGGGCAGTAGCCGGTCCCGGTTTCAGCGGAACGATCAGCGAGGCGACGCTCCCTGCCCCGCAATGCGCCTACGGGCGCTCGAAACGCGAAGGCGAGATCAAGACACTGGAAGCCTATGCGTCCAGGCCCTCCGATGCCACGGCGCTGCGCCTGCCGCCGGTCTATGGCGAAGGCATGAAGGGAAACCTGCGTGGAATGATGCGCATGGGCGGCACGAACCTGTCGCTGCCTGCGGCGATCTTCAGCGGCGTACGATCGCTGATGTCGAGCGAAGCGGCAGCGCGGACCGCGGTGTATCTGTTGAGCCGTCCGCAGCCGCTCCGCCCCGCCTATGTCGCCTGCGACCTACCGCCTCTCCCTGTCTCGGCAATCATCGGGGGTTTCAGGGACGGTCTTGGCTACTCATTGCGGCTGTCCGCTGTGCCTGCTGGCCTGATGCGGGCAGTGCTGACCCTACTGGGCAAACGCAAGGCATGGGACGCGATGGCAGCGACACAGATTTGCGATCCGTCCCTGCTGGTATCCGAAGGCTGGGTGCCGCAGACCGATACGCTCGAACGGCTGACCGAACTCGCGCGGCGCTACAAATCAGGTGCCGTTCGGCAGTAGAAAATCGTGCCTATGAGAATGCGGATATCGAGGCCGATCGAGGCCGCTTTGAGATATTGGGCATCGGTTTCGGCGCAGAGTTTCGGATCCGACATGTCGATGCCTCTCATCTGCGCAAGCCCGGTAATGCCTGGAAGTGCGGCAAGCACACCCAATTGCCTGCGGCGGTCGACCAACTCGGTTTGCGTGGGCAGGCATGGACGCGGCCCGACCAGGCTCATCTCGCCCTTCAGCACGTTCCAGAGCTGCGGCAGCTCGTCGATCTTGAATTTTCGCAGCACCTTACCGGCGGCGGTGACGGAGTTTGCCGGCGCCTGATGCGAGGGCAGAGACGGCGTTCCCACAACCATCGTCCTCAACTTGTGGCAGCGAAACAGCACCCCGTGCTGGCCGACGCGAGTTTGGGAGAGGAGTGCCGGTCCGGGCGACGACAGCCTGATTGCCAGTATGGCAAGCAGGGTGACGGGCGAGGTCAGCGGCAACAGAACCGCCGCCGCGACGAGATCGAAAGCTCGCTTGGGTCCCCTCATGGCCATCTCAGCATGCTCTAGATCCGCCGCCAGATGAAGGCCAGATAGAGCCCAAGTGTACCAGCCAGCGTCTGCCGGTAGACGCCGCTTTTCCGGAGAAGGCGCAGGCGTCGCAAGATACCGCCCTTTCGCGCCCTGATGAACAGGCCGAGGCAGGCGGCGGCATCCCTCGTGAGGATGTCGCGATTGACCGCCAGGCCGCTCAGATTGTGATCGGTCCAGACGGCGAACTCGCCCCTGAAGAGGCGCCCCAGCCGCGACAGCCTCGCCTTCCACGAGACGTTGGCGCCGACCAGGTTTGCCTCATGCTGGCGGTAGCGCACCAGCGGTCGCGGGTCATAGCGGACAATGCCGCCGGCAGCCGTGACGATCAGATAGGTCCACCAGTCATGGCTGACGAACTCGGTCCTTGCCGATGCCTTTGCCAGCAACTTTCGCGCGGCGCGGTTGATCATCATCGTATTGCCGCCGGCAATGCTTTGCACAAGCGCATTGCGAAATGCGGGTGGATGCTGGAACAGCGGCGAATACCCTTGCGCTGCTCCGGTTTCGGACATGGTCGCGGTTCTGGAGCAAAACAGCAGCGGCGTTCCGGCATCGTGCCCTTGCATCCAGGCAATGGCGCTCTCCAGCCTGTCCGGCTCCCAGATGTCGTCCTGGTCGCAGAAGGCGTAGTAGTCGGCCTCGATGCGCGGATCGATGATCATCGCGCGGAAGTTGGCGGCAAAGCCCTGGCGAGGACCATTCGACAGGGTCAACCGGCCTTTGGTCCAGCGGCTCTGCCAGGCGCCGATAATGGCCGAGGTGCCGTCTGTCGAACCGTCGTCGGAAACCCAGAGGTCGACAACAGGATACGATTGCGCAGCCAGCGACGCGAGTTGCTCGTCAAGGAAAGCCGCGCCATCTTTCGTGCCCAGCAGCACGGCCACGCGCTGATCTTGTCTGCTCACTGGTTCAAAATCATCTGCAAACGCCTGGGAACGGCCATCGGATCGGCTTCAATAGCCAATCCCGGTCGATCAGGACAGGCTCTTTGTTTTGACGCAATCCCGGACGGGAAAACCGCTCGACACTTTTCCTGGAATTGCTCTAACCAGCTTGCCCGACTGTTTTCGCAACGGTTTCCCGGCGTGCGTCACTTGGAGGCTCTTCCGCCTGATAGAGGCCGGCCATGACGGCGAGCGCCGAGGCCTTGTCCTGATCGCGCATGGCCGCCTGCAGCAATGTCAGCGCCGCCTGGACCTTGGGCCATCCCACGACATCGGTCCTGAGGCCGAAGATCTTGGGGATATCCAGCGCGACGATCTCCTCATTGCCGCCATGCAGCACTTCGTGAAGCTTCTCGCCCGGCCTGATCCCGGTGAAACGGATCGGAATGTCGGTGTAGGGGCTTTTGCCGGCCATGCGGATCATGGTTTCAGCGACTTCGAGGATCGGCACCGGCTTGCCCATGTCGAGCATGTAGATGGCGTAGTCGTCCTTGCCCTGGCGCCGCTCGGCGTCGGCCGCCGACATGATGACGAGGTCGACGGCTTCGGCCACCGTCATGAAGTAGCGGGTCATGCGGCGATCGGTGATGGTGACCGGACCGCCGGCCTCGATCTGCGCCTGGAAGATGGTGGCGACCGAGCCATTGGAGCCGAAGACGTTGCCGAACCGCACGGCGATGAACTTGGTGCCGGAGCGACGGCCGCTGGGCCCGGTGGCGTGCGTTTCGTGCAGCGAAGAGACGATCTGCTCGGCGGCGCGTTTCGTCATACCGAGCACCGAGGTCGGATCGACCGCCTTATCGCTGGAAATCAACAGGAACTGCGGCACCCCGCATTTGGCGGCAACCTCGGCGCAGACGAGGGTGCCCAAAATGTTGGTCTGGATCGCCGATTCCCAATTTTCCTCGAGCAGCGGCACATGTTTGAGCGCGGCGGCATGGAAGATGATGTCGGGCTTGAAATCGCTGACGACGCGGGTGATCTGGCGCCGGTCTGTGACATCGACGATGCGGCTCTTGAGCCGGACATGGTCCTTTTCGTCAACCTGCTGGTCGAGCTGGAAAATACCGAACTCCGAGATATCGGCGACCAGAACCGCCTCGGCGCCAAGTTCCAGCGACCGCTTGACCAGGATGCGACCGATTGAGCCGGCGCCGCCGGTGACCAGGACGCGCTTGCCACCGATAAAGCCGCCGATCCGCTCAATATCGGAAGCAACTGTGGAGCGGCGCAGGATGGTTTCCATCTCGACAGCGTCGAGTACCAGCTTTCCGCCTTGGCCGAGCTCCGAAACGCCGGAGAATTGGACGACGGCGATACCGCTGTGACGGGCGACACGGACCAGTTCCGAATATTCCTCGATCTCGCGTTCGGTGCCATTGCCGAAAATCAGCATGTCGAGGCTTTTGGTGCCTCTTGCATATTCTTCGAGGACCTCGACCAGGCGGGGCCGCACGGCCACCACCGGAACGCCCTGTATCTGCGTGCCCAACGGCGCGCCGTTCTCGATGGCCATGATGCCGGCGATGGAATATTCGGCCGGCTCGGCCGTGCGTGTGAAGCGGATGATGACGTCTGCTTCGCCAAGCCTGCCGACGAACAGCGCTTGTTTGATCGCCGCATTGTTTGCGTTGCGGCTCAGGATTCGCCAGCTCGCCCCGTCGCGCAGGAACCGGTAATAGAGCCGAGGCGCCGATATGATGGTGAAGGAGACGAGGAAAAAGACGATGAACTGGCGCTCGTTGAGGCCGGTCACCGGCTGAAACGAACGAACCGCCAGCGAGACGACATAGAGCGTGACGGTCAGGATGGCGCAGCTCTTCAGGATGTTGAAGAAGTCCGGCGTGGAGGCGAAACGCCACACGGTGTTGTAGAGGCCGCAATAGCGAAACAGCATATGGCTGAGAAAAACAATACTTGCCCAGCAGGCCAGGCCGGCCGTGGAGAGCGCGTCGAATGAAAGTCTCGACTGAGAAAGCCCCAGACTCAGCGCCACCGCGACCAGGACCATGACCAGATCCTGGATCATTATAATGGCGCGCCGCATCTTCGGCCGAAGTCCGGACACGACCTCTACATAGGATGTCATTGGGTAGTACTGAACTCCAGGCGCAAGGACATGGACACTAACGTGGTGCAAGAGCGACGGAAACCCGTCACCGATCACCTGTTTAGAGTGCCAATCCCCAGCCCCGCCGCTTTGTATCGCATAGCGTGGAGTTGTAGTGATCGCCAGATATTTTTTTGGAAATTCCCTTGGCTGGCCTTCAATCCAGGCGATCGGGCGGGAGGCGCGCACCGAGATCCATGCGCATTTGCTCAAAGCGGGCGTCGCCGGCCAGATTGTTCCACTCGTAAGGGTCGGCGCTCAAATCATAGAGTTCTTCCGACAAGTCGGAGTAGCGCGTGTAGCGCCAGCGGCTTGACCGCACAGAATGATTGCCGCGCAACCATGTCATGATCGCACAATGGTCTTCCATTTTGCCGCCCCGCGCCAAAGGCATGAGTGAACGGCCGTCTATGTCCGCTGGTGGCTCGAACCCGCAAAGATCAAGAAGCGTAGGAAACAAGTCGACCAGACTGACCGGCTGGTCGACGCGAGCCGATGTCGCCATACCTCGTGGCGGCACCAGAATGAAGGGCACTCGCGTTGCTTCCTCCCACAGCACGAATTTCCGCCAGTGCAGCTTTTCGCCCAGGTGGAACCCGTTGTCTCCCCAAAGGACCACGATCGTATTGTCGGCGGCGGGCGAAGCATCCAGGGCGTCAAGCACACGTCCAATCTGACTGTCGCAGTAGGAAATGGCCCCGAGATAGCCTTGGACGGCGTTGCGCCATTGCCCGTGTTTCAGGACGGTTTCGTGGTCAGGCGGCGACAGAGCCCAAGCCTTTGCGATGGCGGGAACGTCGTCAAGATCGTCATTCTTGACAAAGGGCAGGCTGACCTTGTCGAGAGGATAAAGATCAAGGAATTGTTGCGGTACGTACCAGGGCAAATGCGGCTTGTAGAAACCCGTCGCGCAAAAGAATGGCTGCTCGTGCGGTTTTTGCAGGAAGGCGCAAACCGCGTCCGCAGTCTTGAAATCGGGCATCTCCGGCTCGCGAGCGGATTCGATGGCGCCCCAATCGAAGTGATGATTCATCGACGCTACGTTCGGGAAATCATCAAAATCAAACATGCGGTTGAGCGGCCGATGCAACGGCATCGGCTCGGCGGCGGTCGTATGGAATTCGTCCCACAAGGCTGGGCGGTTCTCGATGTCGCTCCATCTTGCCGACGGCGTCCTGTTGCGCCCTGCATCGGCGTAGTCGAAACTGCCATGGAACACTTTCCCCGCACCCATGCAGAAATACCCGGCCTCGCGCAGGCGCTCGAGCAGTGTGACCCGGCGCAGCGGCGCCTCCCAGAATGGCTCGTTCTGATAGACACCCGTTGTCGTCGGCAGGCATCCGGTAAACACGGACATCCGGCTGGCATTGCAATAGGGCGCCGTGCAGTAGGCGCGCAGAAACGTCGTTCCACGCGATGCGAGTCGGTCGATTGCAGGCGTCTTGACGTCCGGATGGCGGCCCAACGGCGCAATCCAGGAATTGAGGTCGTCAGCCACGATGAAGAGGATGTTGGGTCGCTCCATCAGCCTTCTACCGCCAAGCCCGAATCAATAGTCGGCCAGTCGGAAACCGACAGCCCCGAAAGTCGGGAGAATTCGACGGTGTCATCGTAAAAAATCTCGCGCAAATAGGTTACGTCCTCAGGTCGAAGCTCGTTCTCACATCGTCTCCCAAGCTGATCTGTTCGCGGAGCAAGGGGGAGAAACGGTTGGATGGAAAGGAACCCGGCAACGGCATCCAGCGTAGGTTGGTGATCCCTCAACAAATCCAGTGAACGCAGGAGCAGAACGTTCTCCCTTGGGAACAAGGCAAATAGCCGGCGTAGTTGGCGTGCGTAAAAGCCCCGTTCGACATAGCTATACACACGCCATGCCGGATCGGTCTGATCCAACCCCTTTAGTCGCCAGCGGCCTTGCCGGATCGCCAGGTGAAAAGGCAGATACTCCGACCGGTTACCGGTCTCCATACGCCATTGCGACCACGCTCGCTCGATCGGATCGCGAAAGATGAAGACAAGCTTAATTGCGGGATTGTATCGCTTTATCCGTTCCAGCGATGGCGGCCAGAAGAGATAGATCGGGGTCACGTCAAATCCGATGCCTCTCCCAGCATCGTCGGAAAAAAAGCTTCCCAACTTGCGATAGTCCGGCTCCGTCCAGTTCTGCGTCTCGTCGTCAAAGAAATGCATCTCCTTGACGGACGGCGTCGCCAGCTGTGGGTGTTGGCTGAGATAGCCGAACAGGCTGGTCGTGCCGGACTTCTGCACCCCACCAACGATGAAACCCAACACAGGCTGGTCCAATGCATGCGCCCCCATGCCAAGGTTACGTCCTTGTTACCACTGTCTCTCGCCCCCCGACGAAAGTGCCCGGCAAGCCATCAAGGAAGCCTAGACAGCGGCGTTTGCCAAGTCCAGTTCCTGATAATCCCGCCCGGAAGCGAACTGCTTGATGAAATCAAGCTGTCTTTCGCTGGGGGGCTCAAGTCCAATAAAATCTGCGATCTCGCACAACAGTGACTCCGGGTTCAACAGCGAACGCTCATAGCTGACAAGGAGCGTCGGCCACTGCAATCGCTGCAGCAATTCCCAATATCTGCTGTACCTGATCAGCGCCAGGTCATAGGCTTGCTCGATCGAGGACTGCATCTGCTTGACTTCGGACTGGGCGACCGCAGCCATGTCACGGTTGACGAACACGATGAACGGGTTCCTCACGACCTCCGCTATCGCCCCGAGGTAAAGATCGGCAGACGGATCTTTCCAACCCCATAGATCATTGGCATCATTTCTCGCCTCGATGATCTCTTCCAGCTTCTTCAAGCCATCATCTGCCGAATCATCGATCAGGCGGCCATCGATGTCCCGACCCTGGGCCGCATAAACGAGCTCCATATCCTCGTGGATGATGGAATCGGGTGACGATCCCATGGGCACGCCCAGGATTATGGCCGCACCGGCGACGAGACTTGTGCCGCCCCGGCCACATCCGACCACTATCAGGGTTCGTGGCCCCCGCGGCAACGCGAGTCTGACCGCCTTGTGTGATGTAGCCATCGCCACCGTCTTACGCTCCTAGTGTCCCAATGTTCGCAGTCGCCCCGACCGCGGCGCCGGCAATCGAAAAAATTCATGACGGTTATTGTTTGCCTGTTGCTGCTTTTTCCGCGCGAACCTGCAGGCGACGCTTGAAAAAATTCAGATGTTTGGCAGTGAGCGACTGGTCCCAATCCCGCGGATACTTCATTGCCTTGGCGAATTTGTACCTCTGCTCCAGGTCCTCGCTCCTCGACTTTGCCAGCTCCAAAGCTGAAACGATTTCATTCAATTCCGAAGCAGCCGGGATGATATTTCCGCTGAGGCCCTTCAAATAATCATCAGTTTTTGTCTTGAAGGTATTTGTCACAACGACACAGCCGGATCCGGCCAGATCCATCGGGATCATGCTCGGATGCGGAGAAGCCATCAGCGTGAGACAGATATCAAAACCCGAGACCTCCTCGATGTATTTGCTGAGGTCCATCCTTGGCAACGAAACCGATCGAACCCCGGGCTGCAGCTCGACAACACCTTCTCCCAAGCCCATGCCCACGCAATCCCATTCCTCGGGGTCGAAAATGCCCCGCCTGAAGGCCGTCGTAAGAGCTAACGCTGTAAGTTCGAACATATTCCGATCCACCACCGGCCGAGAATAGAAGACGATCGTCTTCTTTTTCTTTGCAAGATTGCGTTGGATGAACATGTCCTTGGGCAGGAGATTGGACGAGCAGGCGTTGTTGAAAAACGTATGCGACATGCCGCGAGACCTTATGCCGCCGACATCATTCGAAATGAAGAACTGCATAAGGCTTTCGCTTGAAAATATCGCGTCGTAGTCCATCGCGTATGTACGATCTGCAACGGCATATAGACTATTTGCCGGATAAAATGCAGCCTCATAGTCCTGTATCAGGTATATAAACTTCTTTCTCTCTGTGCGCGCTGTAATCTTTTCTGCAAAATAGGCTGAATACCAAACGGTTGCCACGGCATAATCGTAGCGCGATATAGCAAGAGGTTTCCGCCTCTCGCCGATATACTCGACTTCGAGTTCGTCGAAGACACCCTCCATACCGGGGTATTTCAAAACCTTTTCTCTGAAGTCGGCGATATTGAAATAGAAATTATCAAATAGGACGAGGCGAACATTGATGCCCGTCTTGCGCAAGAACAGCGCCATCTGGAAGACGCCGAAGAACCCGGCCGAGATCGATTTGAAGTCGAAAGCAGGAACCAGGACATTGATCGTCTGCGGCCGGCGCTCGTCTATCTCGACGTCCGGCATGTCGTAGATTCGATTCAGCCGCAGGTTCAAGAACTCGTGATCATAGACATGGTTTGGCGGAGCGACCGCCGGGACGAGCGGCAGCTGCGACAGGTAGGACAGTTGCAGGTCGGAGAGGAAGCCAAGGCGGTGCGCCGCCGACATGCACCAATAGGCAAGCCTGCCCCTATAGCTTTGCAGGGGAACGTCGGGGTCGAAGACCTTATGGTAGGATTGTTTCAAATCCTGGTGCCCGAAGATGCGGGCGCCGGCGCCGGCGAGCGTTGCAGTCAGCTGACGACGCATTAGCCAAAGGTCTCCTCTCTCACGACGCGACCTTTCTCGAGAAACACCGCGGAACTGCACATCGACCGGATCAGGGCATCGGAATGCGATGCCAGCACGACAATGGCGGCATTGTTGAGCCAATGCTCCATTCTCTCTCTGGCCTTCTTTTGAAATGACGCGTCGCCCGTGCCCAGCCCCTCGTCAAGAAGCACGATATCGGTCGGATATGCGGTGACAACCGAAAACGACAGCCGTGTCTGCATGCCGGACGAGTAGGTGCGTACCGGCAAATTTATGAAATCGCCCAGTTCCGAGAACTCGATAATCGATTCGGTCTGGCGCTCGATTTCACGGGGGGCGATACCGGTCATGAGGCTCTGGAGCCGGATGAACTCTCGGCCCGTGAGTTCGGGAGATAAACCCATGGAGGGCGTTATCAGGACGGCCGAGTCCCCGTTGATCACAGCTGTCCCGCTGGTGGGTTTGAGAATGCCTGCCAAGACGCGCAACAGTGTCGTCTTGCCAGCACCGTTGTGCCCGCTCAGCCCCAGCCGGGTGCCGGGTTTAAGATCGAGCGACACGCCATCGAGAGCCGCGACTTCGAAACGGCCGGAGTCACCGGCCAGCAAACGCCCGCCCGTGGTGAAACGGAGCGCGGCTTGCTTGAGAGAACGATTTGCCGGAGCGGACCAGACCGGAATTCGGACGGTGACGTCGCTCAGATGAATGGATGGCGGTGACATGGGGCTTCCAATATAATTGTGTGACGGCGTCAGAATTCAAAGCCAGTACGGAATTCGGTGCTCCGTCCTTCGATAGAGAAGATAGGCGGCGATGCTCCCCGCGCCGGCAATAATGGCGGACACGAGCACGCTCATGTAGTCGGTGCCGTCGCTCATCAGTGGAGTTCGCGCTGCATCGATGATGTAGGCGACAGGATTGTAGACCAGGAACGGAGAGCTGGTAGGGAGAACCTTTGCCGTCCAGATAATCGGCGAAAGCATGAACAGAAGCTGCATAACGGCAGCGGTGATCAGCGGAACGTCTCTGTATCGCACAGAAACAATCGCTACGATGGTCGATATCCAGGCGGCATGGGCAGCCAACAGCGCGGTTCCGACGATGAACATTGGTATGTTCAAGCCGGAGTTCGGATAGGCAATAATTAGAGTTATGAATATAATTAGCACATTGTGCATCAATATTATTATGTTCTTAGAGACACAACGAAATATGCATGAGGCCGGCGAGATCTTCGTATTTAGAAGAAGATCGTGAGATCCAATTAAAGTTTCCGAACCTTCAATTATTGCTCCAGATAGAAATTGCCACAAGACTACACTCGTAGCCAAGTGATGTATGAACTCCCTGATAGGCTGCTTAAACAAGACAGCATATAGAAGCCCAACTGAAAGGGCAAATATTGCCGTGTTCAGCGTAATCCAGAAAGGCCCGAAAGTCGAATTCCGGTAACGAAGCCGTATGTCAAACTGCGCGAGCCGAAGCCAAACCATTGATACACCCGACATTATGATACTTCCTTCAGTGTAACTTGCTCAGGCTTGGTAATTTCCGCGACAGACATGAAGGCGCCGCGATATGGCGACTCGGCCGACATAAAGATAGCGACAAGCTGTTTCATCGCTTAACAGACACAATCGCTACGTCTTTCCATGCTGCCGGCTGGGCTTGCAAGATGCGGCGCACCACAAGCCCTGTCGATTGCTGCCACCCCTGTGCCTCCGATCCGAATGCGGCTGTGAATTTTTGCGTCGAAAGACGCGAATTAGCCGGGCGACGCGCTTTGGTCGGGTAGTCGCGCGCCGTAATATCCCGTACCGCAGCATACGGCCCGCCATGTGACAGGCTTGCCTCCAGAATGTGGCGTGCAAAGCCGCTCCAGTTGACGTCTCCGGCTCCGGCGAGATGGTAGATCCCATAGCCGTCGAAGCTGTCGTCGCCGCGCAACACCGCCGCCGCATGCAGGATCGAGTCGGCAATATCAAGTGCGGATGTCGGATTTCCCCATTGGTCGGCGACCACGGCGATCTCGTCGCGGTCGCCGGCCAGCCGCAGCATGGTTTTCACGAAATTCTTGCCGAACGGGCTGTAGACCCAGGCGGTGCGCAGGATCAGATGGCGCGGATTGACGGCGGCCACGGCCAGCTCGCCGGCAAGCTTGGAGGCGCCGTAGACGCCGAGCGGTGCGGTGGCGTCGGTCTCGACATAGGCGCCGTCCTTGGTGCCATCGAAGACGTAGTCGGTCGACAGATGGATTACGGGCACGCCGAGCTTCGCGGCCGCCTCGGCGACCTTGCCGGCGCCGACGGCGTTCACAGCGAAGGCAAGATCGGGCTCGTCCTCGGCCTGGTCGACGGCGGTGTAGGCGGCAGCCGACACCACGATATCCGGCCGCGCTGCCGCGAGTGCGTCGAACACCGTATCGGGCCGCGCCAGATCGAGCACTGGGCGGCCGAGGGTGACGACCTCGATGCCATCGCGCCTCTGCCCGGCCTCCAGCAGGCTGGCAGCGACCTGACCGTCGCGTCCGGTGACAACCAGCCTCACGCCGCGCCCTTCCTGCCTTCAACCTGGCCGCGCGACCGGACTTGCCCCAGCCGCTCGCCGGCGTAGCGCTGCTCGCGGATCGGTCCCCACCACCATTTGTTGTCGAGGAACCAGTCGACGGTCCTTGCAAGGCCGCTGTCGAAACTCTCCGCCGGCGCCCAACCGAGATCCCGGCCGATCTTGGAGGCATCGATTGCATAGCGGCGGTCGTGGCCGGGCCGATCGGTGACGAAGCTGATCAAATCGCGGTAGCTCCTGCCGCCGCTGCGCGGACGCCTGATGTCGAGCAGGCCGCAAATCGTCTCGACGACGCCAAGGTTGGTACGCTCGGAATTGCCGCCGACATTGTAACTTTCGCCGGGCTGGCCCTTTGTGGCGACCAGTTCCAGAGCACGGGCGTGATCCTCGACGAACAGCCAGTCGCGCACATTGGCGCCAGCGCCGTAGACCGGCAGCGGCTTTTCGTCGAGCGCGTTGAGGATGACCAGCGGGATCAGCTTTTCGGGGAAGTGATAAGGCCCGTAATTGTTCGAACAGTTGGAGAGCACGACCGGCAGGCCGTACGTCTCGTACCAGGCCCGCACCAGATGGTCGGATGCGGCCTTGGAGGCGGAATAGGGCGAGGATGGCGCGTAAGGCGTCTCCTCCACGAACATGCCGCCATCGAAGGGCAGATCGCCGAACACCTCGTCGGTCGAGACATGGTGGAAGCGGAAGCGCGCCTTCCTGTCCTCGTCAAGGCCGCGCCAATATTCGAGCGCCGAATTCAGCACCCGGTAGGTACCGACGATGTTGGTCTCGATGAAGGCGCCGGGTCCGTCGATCGAGCGGTCGACATGGCTTTCGGCGGCGAGGTTCATGACGACGTCGATCTCGTCGCGGTGGAGGATGTCGAGAACCGCCCGCTCGTCACAGATGTCGGCCTGCGCAAATTTGTAGTTGTGTGCATTCTCGATGGTGCGCAGCGAGGCCAGATTGCCGGCATAGGTGAGCTTGTCGAGATTGGTCACATGGTAGGCCGGATTGGCGCACAAATGCCGGCACACGGCCGAGCCGATGAAGCCGGCACCGCCTGTCACCAGAAAATTCATGGCGCTCTCCTCACATCGTCGCGCGTCATGCGAACACCTCGGCCTCAGCAAGCGCCGACGCCTTGAGGTCCTTGGCCGAGAGCTCGAAGGCGCCGGCCGGCGACGGCCAATCGATGCCGATATCAGGATCGTCGAAACGGATCGATCGATCATGCGCCGGCGAATAGGTGTCGGTGACCTTATACAGAACCTCGGTGTCCGGCACGAGCGTGACGAAACCGTGCGCGAAACCCTTCGGCACGAGGATCTGGTTGCCTCTCTCGGCCGATATTTCGAGCGCGACCCATTTTCCGAAGGTTTTCGAGCTGCGGCGGATGTCGACCGCCACGTCGAGAATGCGGCCTCTGATTACGCGCAGCAGCTTGTCCTGCGCGTGTGGAGGCAGTTGATAGTGAAGCCCCCGCACGACACCTGCGGCAGCCGAATAGGAATGATTGTCCTGGACGAAACGCAGATCGATGCCGGCCTCGGCAAAGGCCTCGGCATTCCAGGTTTCGATGAAATAACCGCGCGCATCGCCGTGCCGCTTCGGCACGATTTCCAGCACGCCGTCCAAACCGAGCTGCCTGACTTCCAGCACCCTATGTCTCCGTCAGCTCGGTGACACGCCGGCGCAGATAGGCGGCGTATTCGTTCTTGCCCAGGCGCGTGGCGCGCTCAAGCACCTTGTCGGCGGTCAGCCAGCCCTGCTCGAAAGCGATTTCTTCAGGACAGGCGACCTTGATCCCCTGGCGGTGCTCGATCGTGCGCACGAAGGAAGAGGCTTCATGCAGGCTGTCATGCGTGCCGGTGTCGAGCCAGGCATAGCCGCGGCCGAGCTGATGCACATGCAATTTCCCGCGCTCGAGATAGACGTTGTTGACCGCCGTGATCTCGAGTTCGCCGCGCGCCGAGGGCTTGATCGTCGACGCGATGTCGACGACCTCATTGTCGTAGAAATAGAGGCCGGTGACCGCCCAGTTGGACTTCGGCTCCCGCGGCTTCTCCTCGATCGTCAAAGCCGTGCCGCTGAGCTTGTCGAACGACACCACGCCGTAGCGCTGCGGGTCCTCGACATGGTAGGCGAACACCGACGCGCCGCTTTGGCGCTGCGCAGCAGTGCGGCAGAGCTGCGACAGGCCCTCGCCGAAATAGATGTTGTCGCCGAGAATCATCGACACATTATCCTTGCCGATGAAGTCGCGGCCGATGATGAAGGCCTCGGCAAGCCCGTTGGGCTGCGCCTGCTCGGCATAGGAGAATTCGACCCCGAATTCCGAACCGTCGCCCAGCAACTCCCGAAACACCGGCAAGTCGCGAGGTGTCGAAATGATCAAAATCTGGCGGATACCGGCGAGCATCAAGACGCTCAGCGGATAAAAAACCATCGGCTTGTCGTATATTGGCAGAATCTGCTTAGAGATCGCTAATGTAAGGGGATACAGACGCGTCCCGCTGCCTCCTGCAAGGATTATTCCCTTCAACAAGCTCTCCTTGAATTACCGGCCCCCGCCTCGAAATCAAGTTGCCCGTGCTTAGGTTTCGCGCAATGGCTTGTCAATTCAATCTCGGCCGTGGATCGGCGCCAGAATTGCTCTGCATCTGCCGCCTCGCGGCAATTTGACCGACCAGGCACAAGCTGACGATGCAAATGGGCGTGGCGATTTGGCAACCGGCTTGCACCATCGGCTGGCGGACGCGTGACAACAAAAAGCCGGCGGGCCCTGGACCCGCCGGCTCATTCATTTGTCCGGTTTCAGGGCTGCTTGGGCAGCAGCGACCATACCGCCGGCACCAGGCTGGCGGCGAGCGCAACCTTGATCAAATCCCCGAGGACGAACGGCAAAACGCCGAACTGCCACGCCTTTTCCGCGCCGATGAGGGTGGCCAGCCAGGCAAAGCCCATGGCCATCATGACGATTTCGGCGACCAGCATGGCGTTGAACAACTTGATCGGGTGGCGGTCCCAGCCGCGGTCGGCGGCCCAGCCGACAATGGCCGCCATGACGACGAAGCCGGCGAGATAACCGCCGGTGCCGCCGATCATGTAGGCGATGCCGATGCCCTTTTCAGGCGTGCTCTGGAAGACCGGGAAGCCCATGGCGCCTTCGGCCATGTAGAGAAGCAGGGTAGCGACGCCAAGCCGCAGGCCAAATGCGGTGGCGATCAGCAGGACGGCCAGCGTCTGCATCGAGATGTCGACCGGCCCGAGCACGACTTTCGTCTTGGCCGACAGGGTCAAAAGCAGCGTTCCGGCGATCGCCAGCAAAAGCTGGGTTGCCAGGCGCTGCGCGCCCTCCTGGGGCAAAGCGAGAGAAACAAGCGGGCGCATCGTCGTTGCAAGTGCCATGGTCTTCCCCAATCCGGATTGCCGCAGATCGCGGCCTTGCGTTTTTCTATATTGGCTTCCGTGTTATGCGGCAATCAGTTTTGCCGTCTTCCTGAACAGAGATTCAACGACACCGCCATGGCGCTCAAATTCGACACCAGCTTCGATCCCGCCTATGGCCAGGGCGTCACCGTCGCGCCCGAGGTCTTGCGCGTCACCGCCAAAAACCCCAGCCCATTCACCTTTCACGGCACAAACAGCTACATTATCGGCCGCGACACACTGGCGGTGATCGACCCGGGTCCGGATGATGAAGCGCATTTCCAGACGTTGCTGAAGGTGATCGCAAACCGGCCGGTGAGCCATGTTTTCGTCAGTCACACGCATCGCGACCATTCTCCCCTGGCCGCCCGGCTGAAAGCGCGCACCGGTGCCGCCGTGCTGGCCGAAGGCCCGCACCGCCCGGCAAGGCCGCTGCGGATCGCCGAGATCAATCCGCTCGACGCCAGCGCCGACACCGGTTTCGTGCCGGATGTCACTTTGCCCGACGATACGCTGGTCGAGGGCGATGGCTGGACGATCCGGACGGTGCTGACGCCGGGCCACACCGCCAATCACGCGGCATTTGCGCTCGAAGGCACCGGCATCCTGTTTTCAGCCGATCATGTGATGGCGTGGGCGACATCGATCGTGGCGCCGCCGGACGGAGCGATGGCCGACTACATGGCCTCGCTCGACAGGCTGATCGCGCGCGACGACCGCCTGCTGCTGCCCGGCCACGGCGGCCCGGTGACCGCGCCGCTCAGCTTCATGCGCGGGCTCAAGACCCATCGCAAGATGCGCGAACGGGCGATCCTCGAGCGGATCCGCGACGGCGACCGGACGATCCCGGACATGGTCAAGGCGATCTACCGGGACACCGACCCACGCCTGCATGGCGCTGCCGGTCTGTCGGTGCTTGCCCATCTCGAAGACCTGGTGGCGCGCGGCCTGATTGCCACCCAGGGTGACCCGGCCATCGACGGCGTCTTTGTGCCGGTGGGGTAGAGAACTACTCGGCCGGAGCCGCACCCACCTGGCCCGCAACCTCCTGGTCGAGTTCGGCGAGGAACCCGACGATGCGCGCGGCATTGTCGCCGAGATCGTAGCGGCCGTAGCGGGAGGCCGAGCGCATGTCGACGACGATGGTGTCGCCATCATTGCTGACCCGGATGGCGACGTCGGCGGGCAGGCCGACGACGAAGCTCCGGGCCACGGCCGATATCGTCACCTCGTCTTGACCGTCGGTCACTGGGTATGGCGCGGTAAGTTGCCAATCGCGGCGGTCGAGCACGGTTTCAACGGCGTCGACGACGGTTTCGAAAGGCAGATTGTAGCTATGCCCGGTGACCAGCGGATAGGCGTCGGCCTGCAGGCGCGCTTCGCCCGGCGTTGGCAGCGCGAGCACGTTCATGTCCTTGGTGCGGTCGCTGGTGTCGAGCACTGGCGGATTGTCGAGGTCCGTCGTGATGTCCCTCAGGGGCGGCGTGGTCGCCGCCAAATAGGTGGCAAAGCCGTAGGGCGTCAGCACCAGCAGCGCCAGCAGGGCGCCGACCGAGAGGTCGCGGCCGCCACGGTCACCGAAATGCCACAGCCTGGACAGAGCGAGACCGGCAAACAGCAAAGCGAATGCGGCAAGCAGGGCGACGATCGCCAGCACCCACAGGAAGGCCGGCGTTTCCACCAGTTCGAAATGATGGCCGGCCAGCACGGTGAGCAGCAGGACCAGGGCAAAAGCGCCCGTGCGCCGCGACCAGCCGGCCGCCTTCGATGTCTGCCGCTCGTCAATTTCCATTGTCTTCAGCACCGCCCCAACCCGCACAGACGCTTAGAGCAAAGGATGCTCAAATTGAACATCCCCTGCCCTAACGTTTTTGCGGCCGGTAGCTTGAAGGTCAAGGAAACGCACGGTCCCGGTCAATCCGTCGGCAGGCGGTAGTCGCTGAACTGCTTGCGCAAGGTGATCTTCTGGATCTTGCCGGTGGCGGTGTGCGGGATTTCGCTGATGAAAGCGACGTCGTCGGGTATCCACCATTTCGGCACCTTGCCGTCCATGAACGCCAGTATATCGGCCTTGCTCGGCTCCTTGCCGGGCTTGGCGACCACGACCAGCAAGGGCCGCTCGCCCCATTTCGAATGATGGACGCCGATCGCCGCGGCCTCGGCGACATCGGGATGGCCGACGGCGAGGTTCTCCAGGTCGATGGTCGATATCCACTCGCCGCCCGACTTGATGACGTCCTTGGCGCGATCGGTGATCTGCATGTAGCCGCCGGAATCGATATGGGCGACATCGCCAGTGTCGAACCAGCCGTCCTTGTCGAACTGCTCGGCTCCGACGCCGCCATAATAGGCGCTGGCGACGGCTGGACCGCGCACCTTCAGCCGGCCGAAGGTCTTGCCGTCCCAAGGCAGTTCCTTGTCGTCGTCATCCGTCACCTTCATCTCGACCCCGAAGGGCGGGTAGCCCTGCTTGCCCTGGATATCGAGCCGGTCCTCGTCCTCGAGCGCTTGATACTGCGGCTTCATGGTGCACAGCGTGCCGAGCGGTGACATTTCGGTCATGCCCCAGGCATGGATGACTTCGACACCGTAATTGTCCTGGAATTTCCTGATGATGGCGCGCGGGCAGGACGAGCCGCCGATGACGACTTTGCTGAGATAGGGAAGCTTCTTGCCGGTGTCTTCCAGATGCTGCAGCAGCATCATCCAGACGGTCGGCACGGCGGCGCTGAAGGTCACCTTCTCGGTGTCGAGCAGTTCGTAGATCGAGGCGCCGTCCATCTTGCAACCGGGCATGACCAGCTTGGCGCCGATCATCGGGGCGCTCTGGCCAAGGCCCCAGGCATTGGCATGGAACATCGGCACAACGGGGAGGATCGTGTCTCGCGCGGAGAGGCCCATGGCGTCGGGCATGGCGGCGATCATGGCATGCAGCACATTCGAGCGGTGGCTGTAGAGCACGCCTTTGGGATCGCCCGTCGTCCCGGAGGTGTAGCACATGCCGGCTGCGGTGTTTTCGCCGAAAACCTTCCAGGCGAAGTCGCCATCGGCCTCGTTCAGCCATTCCTCATAGGCAACCACATTCGGCAGCGTCGTTTCAGGCAGATGCGCCTTGTCGGTCAGGACGATCACCTTTTTCAGCGATTTGACCGCGCCGGCGATCTTTTCCAGCAGCGGCATGAAGGTCAGGTCGACGAAGATCCCTCTATCCCGCGCATTGTTCATGATCCAGACGATCTGCTCGGGGAACAAACGCGGGTTGAGCGTATGGTAGATGGCGCCGATGCCCATTATGCCGTACCAGGCCTCTATGTGGCGCGCCGTGTTCCAGGCCAGGGTCGCGATGCGGTCGCCGAGCAAAGCCATCGCGCTCCAACCGTTGAGCGACCTTGAGCGCGCGGCGATGAATTTCAGTATAGGTGGTGCGAACGACAGGACCTTCGATCGAGCGCGAGACGATCTCGCGCGTCCCGTGCTGCCGCTCGGCATTGTCGATCAGCTTGTGGCAGAGCAGCGGCCATTCCTGCATCAGTCCGAGCATCTGGTTCCTCCCATTTGGTTCCTCGTTTTTCCCGTCTTTTGTTCCATTGTGGGACGAACGGACGGATTGTCCAGTCGTCACGTCTCCAACCGTTAACGGCTGAAGCAAGCAGTGATCGAAAGGCGGAGAAAACCGCCACAATCCGGCCATCGTCGACGTTAAGGTTCGTTAACGGGGTAGGGGTGCGGATTGGCGACTGAAAGAGGTTCGCATGGACACGCAGATCGACAGCAAGCAGATCGATTACAGGCAGATCGACGACAGGCAGCTGGATGACAGCGAGGCCCAAGACGTGCAGTTGGACGATATTCAACTCGACGACAAAGAGCTTGAAGACACGCTTGCCGCAAGTCTGGCCGATCTCGTGCCGGAGGCCAAAAAGGTCTCCGAAGACGAATTTGTCGAGGTGGTCGGCGGCGCCCTTGAGGCGGTCGGCGGCACGCTGCTGTTCAAAATGTGCGTCCAGAACGAAGGCGAAGGCCAGCATGTCGCCGCCGCATCGATCGGCGACGGCGGCAATCGCCAGTTCCTGCTGCTCACCTTGCCGACAGGCGGCGGCCCACTGAAGGTCGAGACGACGTCAAGAAGCACCAACCCGGTAGCCGGTATTGCCGCGGCCTATGCCGGCCTCATGGACGTGTTCAAGACCGCAGCCTGAGCATTCCACGCGGGATCGTTTTTAGTGATCGGAAGGCCAGCTCTGGCCTACTGGCAAAGGCTTGCGCAACGGGTTCTCCAGACACATTTTAGAGATATGGGAAGCAATCCCGCACGCTCTCAATCGGACTGTGCTCCCAATCGAAGAAGGAGAACCCCGCATGGACCAGATCGCCAACCCCGCCCCCGGCTTTCAGAGCAATCCCGGCAAGGTCATCACCGTCGAACCCTATCGCGGTACCGTGGTCGTGCGTGCCGGCGATACGGTGATCGCCTCATCGACGCGGGCGAAGCTTCTGTCCGAACCGCCCTACCCCCAGGCATTCTACATCCCCTTCGAAGACATCGACTTCACCCAGCTCGGCAAAACCACCCTGTCGACCCACTGCCCCTACAAGGGCGACGCCAGCTACTGGAGCGTGCTGCCGGCCGGTGAGACCGGCAAGGACGCGATGTGGGGCTATGAGCAGCCCTTCGACGAAATGGCTGAGATTCGCGACCACGGCGCGTTTTATCCCAACAGGGTCACTATCGAAGCAGCACCGGCCTGAGCAAGCGACTCAAGCCGCCGTTGCTCGCTTCTTCATCCCAGGGTCTTCGCGACGGAGCTTCGCTCCTGTTTCATCCTGGGATGACGACGTTTGGAGGCCTCGGCTAATCTCAAACGTCGGCGACGTTAGTCCAAAGGCGATGAAACTGCCTGCCGCCGCCCAATCCTAATCAGTCGTCCCGTCGTTGCCGACACCGTCGGCGTCATCCAGCCGCACGAACATCAGCCCCTTGGCCTTCAGCGCGAGCAGACCTTGCACGACGCCCTCGCCGGCGGCGTGGGTCGGCTGGTTGATGTGGGCGATGATGACATCGCCATCCTTGGCGGCGGCGATGCGCCGGGCGGTTTCTTTTGCACCAAGCAACGAGCCGCCATCGCCGTTGATCGAAAAGCCGGCGATCTTGAAGCCGAGCCTGCGGATCATGGCGATGGCCGACGGACTGTATTCGGCGGTCGCGCCGCGAAACCATTTCGGCGCCGGCTCGCCGGTGCCAGCGAGAGCGGCGGCGCCCGATTCGACTTCGGCCCGCACCGCTTCCGGGCTGCCGGCGCTGCGGATGCCATAGATCTTGCGCGGCGTGTCGACGGCCGGGATGTGATGGCCGCCATGGTTTTCCAGTTCGAACAGGTCCGGATGCGCGCGCATGATCTCGACGACGGCGGCGTTGCGCTTCAGCCAGATGCCGGTGACGAAGATCGTCGCCGGAATCCGGTTCTCCACCAGCGCCGACAGGATCCTCGTATCGGTCTGGCCGCCGCAGGCGTCGAGCGTAAGCGCGACGCGGCCGACATTGCCACTGCCACCATCCTCAGCCTTCAGATGCAGCGTCGGCTCGACAAGCGGCGCGGCCTGGGCCGAGGACACGGCCAGGATAGATAGCGCCAAGGCGCAAAACAGCTTTTGCAAGGGATGCCTGTCTTGTCTGAGAATCGGCGCTGTCATAGCCGCATCCCAGGACCCGCAACAAGGCGGAAATTGGGATAGTGGCCGTGAGAAAGCTGATATCCCGACAATGTGACCGCCGCGCACCGTCAGACGGCGTGTTCCAGTTCCACATGCGTCCGTGAGAGGACTTCGCGCACGGCCGCGACGACCGGTTCGACCTCAAGGCGCCAGACGCAGCAGGCCTTGCTGGGATCGAGCGGATTGCACAGGCTGCCCGCCACGCAATTGCACGGCATGGATGGCTGCAAGGCGAGGCTGGGCACGCCGACCGGTCCCCAGACGGCCGGGCTGGTCAGGCCGAACAGGCCGACAACCGGCGTTCCGGCCGCTGCTGCCATGTGCATGGGGCCGCTCTCATTGCCGACAAACAGCCGCGCCTGCTGCAACACCGCCAGCAGCGTTTCCAGCGACAGCGCGCCGACGAGGTTGACGATCGACGCGGCACTGGCGAGGATCTGCTCGGCCGGCTTGCGCTCGTCAGGGCCGCCGACGAGTACGAAATCCAGTCCGGTTTCGCGCGAAATCGTGTCGATCACGGCGGCAAAGCGTTCATGCGGCCAGCGCCGGCCGTGAAAACTTGCGCCGGCATGCACCGCGATAAAGCCGTTTGGCCGCAAATGGTGTTTGTCCAGCAATGCCTGGGCCCTCGCCGTCTCCATCGGCAATGGCCGAATCGACGGCACCCGCACGCGCAGGCCGACGCCGAGCGGCTCGAGCGGCGAAAGGTAGCGGTAGAGATAGTGACGTTCGCCAAAACCGAACGGCTCGGCAAAGACATTGGCGGGCTGGCGCTCATGCCAGCGCAGCGGCCTTTCCGGAGGATTGTAGCCGATGCGGGTGCTGGCGTTGAGGAACCTGACGATGAGCCGCGATGTCTTTGAATCGGTGAGGTCGATGGTCAGGTCGAAACGGAATTGGCGCAGCTTGCTGATCATAGAATAGAGCTCGCGCCCACGCTCCAGCGGGGTGCCGCGCATGGCGGCGCGGCGGAAGCTGACGACCTCGGCGGCGATGCCGTGCGCGGTGACGAAACTGGCGAGGCGCGCCTCGCAGAGAAAGACGATCCTGACACCGGGATATTCGAGCTGCAGGTTCTTGGCGAGCGTGGAGGACAGAACAATATCGCCGATGAACTTGGTCTGGATAATCAGGATCGAGCGGAAGGGTCTGGGCGAAATCTGTAACATCTTTTTCTCGGCACCGGGCGGGTTGGGGGGCCGTGAAATTGGGAAGAAACGATGTCGGGATTGCGTGTTGGGGCGCGCACATCAGCGTGAATTTGCTTACAAAATCGTAAGCTTAGCGCCAAACGGCCACCCAGGGGTGGCCGCTTCATCGATACCGAAAGGACTGTGTCGAAATCAGGATGCCGCGGCGCTCTTTTTGGGGCGCGGCACTGCTGTTTTGGCAATCTGCACTGCGGCTTGGGCTGCGGCCAATCTTGCGATCGGCACGCGGTAGGGAGAGCACGAGACATAGTCGAGGCCGACCTCTTCGCAGAAGCGGATCGAGGCGGGATCGCCGCCATGTTCACCGCATATGCCGAGCTTGATGTCGGGCCGTGTCGCCCTGCCCTTTTGCGCAGCCATGCGCACCAGTTCGCCGACGCCCTCGATGTCGAGCGAGACGAACGGGTCCTGCTCGATGATGCCTTTCTGCCGATAGGTCTCGAGGAAGGACGCCGCATCGTCGCGCGAGATGCCGAAAGTGGTCTGGGTGAGATCGTTGGTGCCGAAGGAGAAGAACTCGGCCGTAGCAGCGATGACGTGGGCGCGGATCGCCGCGCGCGGAAGCTCGATCATCGTGCCGGTGAGATAGTCGATCTTGACGCCGGTCTCGTCCATGACAGCCTTGGCGACCGCATCGATGCGCGCCTTGACGTAGTCGAGCTCCTTCACCAGGCCGACCAGCGGCACCATGATCTCGGGAACGACCAGCGCGCCGGCCTTCTTGCCGGCCTCGACGGCTGCCTCGAAAATGGCGCGCGCCTGCATCTCGGCAATCTCGGGATAGGAGACGGCGAGACGGCAGCCGCGATGGCCGAGCATCGGGTTGAACTCGTGCAGGGCTTCTGTGCGCTGCCTGAGCTTGTCGGGCGAGACGTTCATGGCGGCGGCGACCTCCTCCACCTCCGCTTCCGTCTTGGGCAGGAATTCGTGCAGCGGCGGATCGAGCAGCCGGATCGTCACCGGCAGGCCGGCCATGATCTCGAACAGTTCGAGGAAATCCGAGCGCTGCATCGGCAACAGCTTGGCAAGCGCGGTGCGGCGGTCCTTCTCGGTATCGGCCAGGATCATCTCGCGCATGGCGACGATACGCTCGCCGTCGAAGAACATGTGCTCGGTGCGGCAGAGGCCGATGCCTTCGGCGCCGAAGGAGCGCGCCATGCGCGCATCGAGCGGCGTCTCGGCATTGGTGCGCACCTTCATGCGGCGCACCGCATCGGCCCATTCCATGATGGCGGCGAAATCGCCCGACAGTTCCGGCTGCAGCATCGACACGGCGCCCTTCAGCACCTGGCCGTTGCTGCCATCGATGGTGATGATGTCGCCCTTGCGGAAGGTCTGGCCCATCGACATCAGCGTGCCGGCCTTGTAGTCGACACGCAGCGAGCCGGCGCCCGAAACGCAAGGCTTGCCCATGCCGCGCGCGACCACGGCGGCGTGGCTGGTCATGCCGCCGCGCGTGGTCAGGATGCCTTCCGAAGCATGCATCCCATGAATGTCTTCGGGGCTGGTTTCGATGCGCACCAGGATTGCCTTGCGACCTTGCGTCTTCAGATCCTCGGCATCGCCCGAGGAGAAAACAATCTCGCCGGTCGCCGCGCCCGGAGAAGCCGGCAGGCCGACGCCGATGACATCGCGCGCGGCCTTGGGGTCGATGGTCGGATGCAACAGCTGATCGAGCGAGGCCGGATCGATGCGGGCGACCGCCTCCTCCGTCGTGATCAGCTTGTCGCGCGCCATCTCGACGGCGATCTTCAGCGCCGCCTTGGCGGTGCGTTTGCCGGAACGCGTCTGCAGCATCCACAATTTGCCGCGCTCGATGGTGAATTCGAGATCCTGCATGTCGCGGTAGTGCTGTTCCAGGCGGTCGGAGATGTCGACGAAGGACCGGAACGCGTCCGGCATCAGTTTCTGCAGCGACGGCTTGTCGGAGCCGGCGGCGATGCGCGCCGCCTCGGTGATGTTTTGCGGCGTGCGGATGCCGGCTACGACATCCTCGCCCTGCGCGTTCACCAGGAATTCGCCATAGAGCATCTTTTCGCCGGTCGAGGGGTTGCGCGTGAAGGCGACGCCGGTGGCCGACGTCTCGCCCATATTGCCGAATACCATGGCCTGGACATTGACCGCCGTGCCCCAGCTTTCCGGGATGTCGTGCAGGCGCCGGTAGGTGATGGCGCGGTTGTTCATCCAGCTGGAAAATACCGCGCCGATCGCCCCCCACAGCTGCTCGTGCGGGTCCTGCGGAAACGGCTTGTCGAGTTCCTCCTCGACCTTGGCCTTGTAAAGGGCGATGACGCTCTGCCATTCCTGCCCTGTCAGTTCGGTGTCGAGCTCGTGGCCGAGGCTCGCCTTCTGGTCCTCCAGGATTTCCTCGAACACTTCGTGGTCGAGACCCATGACGACATCGGAATACATCTGAATGAAGCGGCGGTAGCTGTCATAGGCAAAGCGGGCATCGCCGGAATCGGCTGCCAACGCCTCGACCGTCTCGTCATTGAGGCCGAGATTGAGCACGGTGTCCATCATGCCCGGCATCGAGGCCCTGGCCCCGGAGCGGACCGAGACCAGAAGCAGCTTCGACGGATCGCCGAAACGGCGCCCCGTCAGCTGCCCGATATGGTCCAGCGCCTTGACGACATCGGCCTGCAACGCGGCCGGATAGCTGTTGCCGTTGGCGTAATAGGCGTTGCAGACTTCGGTGGTGAGGGTGAAGCCCGGCGGCACGGGCAGGCCAAGACTGCACATCTCGGCCAGATTGGCGCCTTTGCCGCCGAGAAGGTTGCGGTCGCCCGCACGTCCCTCCGCGGCGCCATCGCCGAAGGTGTAGACCCATTTGGTCATGCTCGCCCTCCAAGTCCTCGGAAGATAGAACACCGGGGCCAAGACCCGGTTCCCCCGCGTTCCGACCCGAGCGTTATTATGCTGCAGTGCGAAAGGCAAGGTGTGGCAGCGAAGCCCGGCGACTACAATCGATTAAGCAAAAGCTGCGTCGAAAAGACTTGCCGGATCGCTGCCCAGGATATAGAACATATAGGGAACAAGTTGGGAGCAGCGTGATGAAACTCAACGGAAAACTCGACTATCTCGAACTGCCCGCGACCGGCGCGACGCTGGACAGCGTCAAGGCTTTCTACAGCGCCGCCTTCTCGTGGTCGTTCACCGATTACGGGCCGACCTATTCGGCCTTCGGCGAAGGGCTCGATGGCGGCTTCCAGGCCGATGCAGCGGAGGCGCCGGCGAAACCATTGCCGGTGCTCTATTCGCAGGATCTGGAAGCAACGCTCGCCGTTGTCGAAAGCGCCGGCGGCACGATCGTCAAGCCGATATTCTCGTTCCCGGGCGGCAGGCGGTTCCATTTCACCGATCCCGCTGGCAACGAGTTGGCGGTCTGGGGCGAATAGCGCGTCCCCGCGCCAAGCGGTGGATCAGTTTTGCACAGTGGCCAACTCGGCATTGAGCTTTCGTGCCGCTCGTCCTATAAGGCCGCGCGCAACGGGCAAAGCTCGCTTGCTGGGGCGTCGCCAAGTGGTAAGGCATCGGTTTTTGGTACCGACATTCCCAGGTTCGAATCCTGGCGCCCCAGCCAAATCACATGCCTTTGGAATCAATGATTTACCGACCTTATCGATGGCTGCCGTCAGGAGCTATCTGACTCCCACGCGACCCCGACTCCGTTGACAGAGCCGGGGCCGTGCGGAGAGGATCAGTAATCGTTGTCGTCCTGGATGACGACGGGATGATGCCGATGATGTCGATAATAGCGATGATGGCTGCGCTCGATCGAGCCGGTCACGATGACCGTATCCCGGCGATGTAGTCTGCGGCCGTGGTCGTAGAAGGCAACCGTGCCGTGTCTGCGGTGATGAAGGCGTTGACCCTGGTCATTGATGACCTTTACGCTCCTGTGATGATGTCGATGGTGGGTCGTGATGACCACGTCAGCTTCGGCTGCCGGAGCTATCGTCGGCATGGCAATGAACAGCGCCAAGGCGCTCACGATCATTGTTTTCATTGTAATATCTCCATCTGCTAATTATCCCTTCGCGGGGATAACCGCGTCCCATCCCTTTGGTTCCGAGTAGCGTCGTTGGTCCACGGGCGCGATCAGTGACGGCTGCTCCCGCGCAACACGGCGTGTGAAGGAAGGAATTGCAACAACAGCTCTTGTTGGCAAATTCTGGTGAGCACGCTCTTTCAAGCCGACCACCAAGGTTACGCAACTCGACAAAGCAGCGCTGCGCACGACCATTCTATGTCGTCGCGTTCGATCTCCTGATCTGTGACGGGAAACACTTGTCTTGCGAGGAAGACCGTCGGCACAATTTGTGAGATTTACGAGACCAATCAGGCCATCTTAGATCGCCTAAGTCGGGCCGTCTCAGATCCCGTAAGAAAGTGCAAGGTAAACCACCGGCGCCAAGATCAGCAGAACCGCGATTCCGATAACCACTGCGATTGCCAGGCGCTCTGTTCGCCTGACAAGCTCAGCGACCTTGTCGTCGTCAGCCGATGGTATGAGGTCAAGAACGGAAGAAACCTCCGCAGGACTGTCGTTGTCGTTTGCGGGTCGGGTTGCGCCGTCACGCACAGATCTCTGGACAAAGGTCACTGTTAGCCTCGCTATTGAAACGCACGCCGTTGGCGGTGTCACGACAATCGGGTGCCCGCTAACCTCTCAGGAATGGCGGGCACCCGATTGACCACCGATGAAGGGACTCATGCTCGGCAGCCCGGTTCCAATGTATCGGGAGGGCATAGGTTGCCCGCCTTCAGGCCTATGGCTCCGACGTCAGGACTTCAGTCATACCCTGTTCGGACCTTGGTCTGGCAATCGACGAAGCGATGGCCGCCATTTTGTTTCGACGCAGAAAATGCGGGAACATTAGTAGGCTCTTACGAGTTCACTCCCAGCAACTAGTTCGGGAGAGATACGGTGAACAACATAATCTGGCTCATCGGAGCAGTCGTTATCGTGATTGCGATACTGAGCTTCCTGGGCTTCCGATAAACGTGGCAGCTGAATTGCGGTCGGAGCCTATTGCCATCTGCGCCTTGTAGGCATCGCTTTCGCGTTGGCCGGGCGCTTTGCATGTGGGCTTTGGCGTTCGCTCTCAGGTGGCGCTTAAATTCCTTCTCTTCGAACCTTACAGAATGCGCGTCGCAAGCAGGTCGCAAGGGCGACGGTCCTATTGCAACAGTCGGATCGACGCCATCGCCGACGAAATCAACAAAGCATGCTGCGTCAGCTCGCCTCGCGCATCGCCTCGGCGGCCTGCAGATCGACCGAGACCAGTTGGCTGACGCCCTGCTCGGCCATGGTCACGCCGAACAGGCGGTTCATGCGCGCCATCGTGATCGGGTTGTGGGTGATGATGACGAAGCGCGTCTCGGTGGTCGCGGCCATTTCGTCCATAAGGTTGCAGAAGCGTTCGACATTGTGATCGTCGAGCGGCGCGTCGACTTCGTCGAGCACGCAGATCGGCGCCGGATTGGTCAGGAACACGGCAAAGATCAGCGACATCGCCGTCAGTGCCTGCTCGCCGCCGGACAGCAGCGTCATGGTCTGCGGCTTCTTGCCGGGCGGACGTGCCAGGATTTCGAGCCCGGCTTCGAGCGGGTCGTCGGATTCGATCAGCTGCAGTTCGGCCGTGCCGCCACCGAACAGATGCGAGAACAGCCGCTGGAAATGGCCGTTGACCACCTCGAAAGCGGCAAGCAGCCGTTCGCGGCCTTCGCGGTTCAGGCTCTGGATCGCTTGCCTGAGCTTGCGGATCGCCTCGATGATGTCCTCGCGCTCGGAGACGATGGTCTCCAGCCGGTCCGACAATTCCTTCTGCTCTTCCTCGGCGCGCAGATTGACGGCGCCGAGCCGCTCGCGCTCAACCTTCAGCCGGTCGAGCTGGCGCTCGATCTCGGCCATTTCCGGCATCGGGCTGTCGGCTTCCAGGCCAGTATGGCGAATGACCAGATGCGGCGGCGTGTTCAGCGTTTCCTGGATGCGCGCCTCGACCTCGAGCCGGCGCTCATCGGCGGCGGTCAATCGCTCTTCGGCGCGGACGCGGGTTTCGCGGGAATCGGCCAGCGACTGGATGGCCGCGGTGGCGGCCTTGTCCAGCTCGGCCTGCTTGTTCTCGGCCTCCTGCAAGCGGTCGGCGGCCGCCTTGCGCAAGGTCTCTGCCTCGGTCAGCTGCGACAGCAGCGCGCGCCGCCTGGCGTCGATCTCGTCGGGGGCGTCGGCCAGCGTTTCGCGCTCGGCCTCGGCCTCGGCCCTGCGCTCGCCGAGAGAGGCGATCTGGGTCGAGGCGTTTTCGGCCCGCTGCAGCCAGTTGCTGCGCTCGGCGCCGATGGCATCGAGCCGGCGCGTGCGCGCCTCGGCTTCGCGGCGCAGGCCTTCATGGACGGCACGCGCGTCGGCCAAGGTTGCGCGATCGCGGCTGACATTGGCGGCGGTCTGTTCGAGCTGAAGTTGCAGGTCGCCGAGATCGGGGGCGTCCTGCAGCAGCATTTCGGCCTCGGCGAAGGCGGCGGCCGTCTCTTCATGGCTGTCGACGATGCGCGCGCGCGCCTCGTCGAGCGCGGCGCGGCGGCTTGCCAATTCGCCGCCGGCCTTTTCGGCCTCGGCCAAGGCGTTGCGGGCGGCGTCCAGGCCGTGCTGGGCATCGCGCCCTGCCTGGCGGGCATTGCGTTCGGCCTCGCTCGCCTGGCGCAGCGCCTGTTCGGCCTGGGCAAGGGCGGCTTCGGCCTCGCGAACGATCTGCGCCGCCTGCACCGCCTCGGCATCGAGCTCGGCCAGCCGGTTCTTCTGCGCCAGCCTTTGCGCCGCCGCGGTCGGTGCATCGGCGCTGGCGGTCAGCCCGTCCCAGCGCCACAGCGCGCCATCGCGGCTGACCAGCCGCTGGCCGGGCGCAAGCAGCGTCTGCAGGCGGCGGCCATTAGCCGCGTCGACAATGCCGATCTGCGCCAGTCGGCGGGCAAGCTGCGAAGGCGCGCGCACCACGCTGGCGAGGCTCTTGATGCCTTCCGGCAAGGCCGCATCGCCTGGTTGAACCTGGCTTTCGCCCCAATGCACCGGCGCGCTGCGGTCGAGCGGCACGTCGAGGTCCTCGCCAAGCGCAGCACCAAGGGCCGTCTCATAGCCGCGTTCGACGCTGAGTTGCTCCAGCACCGACGGGAAAAGATCGCCGCTGGCGGCATTGAGGATCTTGGCCAGCGTGCGGGCTTCGGTCTCGATGCCGGCGAGTTCGGCCCTGGCATCCTGCAGCGGCGGACGGGCGGCACTCTCGGTGGCGCGCGCCTCGGCGACCGCCTGTTCGGCAGCAATGGCGCCGGCCTCGGCTTCCTCCAGCCGGGCGAGCGCGTCCTCGACCAGAGCACGTTTTTCGGCCGGGTCAGGCAAGCCCGCAACCTTCGACACAATTTCGGACAATTCGCGGTCGACGTCGGCCAGCTGGCGGGCAAAGCGGTCGCGGCGTTCGGCGTTTTCGCGCAGCGTGCGCTCGATCTGATTGCGCGAGGCGGCAGCCTCCGCGCGTTCGGCGGTCAGCGCAGCGAGCTTTGCTTCGCTTGTGACAAGCGTTGCGCCGGCCTGCTCGAAAGCGGCCCGCGTCGTGGCTTCGCGCTCGGCGGCGCCGGCATTTTCGGAGTTGAGTGTCGCTTCTTCCTCGCGCAGGCGCTCAAGAATATCCGCATTGTCGCGCACCATGCGCTCCTCGCGGGCGATGTCGCCGTCGAGCTGCTGCAGCCGGCGCTCCAGTTCGGCCTGGCGGGCGCGGATGCGGCCAGCCTCCTCCTCGATCTGAGCCTTGGCGATCGACAGGCGCTGGAAGGCGGCAGCCGCGGCGGCCTCGGCATCGCGCAGATCGGGCAGCCGGTGGGCGCCGACGCCTTGCTCACGGGCGGCAGCCATCTGGGCGGCGGCGCGGTCGCCGACCAGAGCTGTGGCAACCGCCAATGCCGAACGCGCATCGCCCTCCTGGGTTTTGGCCAAAGTCCAGCGCAGATGCAAGAGCGTGGCTTCCGCCTTACGGATATCGGCCGACAGGTTCTTGAAGCGCGATGCCTGGCGCGCCTGGCGCTTAAGGCTTTCGATCTGGCTCTCCAGTTCGCCGACGACATCGTCCAGCCGTTCCAGATTTTGTTCGGCCGCCTTCAGCCGAAGCTCGGCCTCGTGACGGCGCGTGTGCAGGCCGGAAATGCCGGCGGCCTCTTCGAGCAGCGCGCGGCGCGCCTGCGGCTTGGCCTGGATCAGTTCGCCGATGCGGCCCTGTCCGACCATGGAAGGCGAGCGCGCGCCGGTCGACTGGTCGGCGAACAGAAGCTGCACGTCCTTGGCGCGGGCTTCCTTGCCGTTGATGCGGTAGAGCGAGCCGGCTTCGCGCTCGATTCGGCGCGACACTTGCAATTCATCGGCGTCGTTGAAGGCGGCGGGCGCGGTCCGGTCGCTATTGTCGAGGAACAGCGTGACTTCGGCGGTGTTGCGGGCCGGGCGCGTTCCCGAGCCGGAAAAGATCACGTCGTCCATGCCGGACGCGCGCATGTTCTTGTATGAGCTTTCGCCCATCACCCAGCGCATCGCCTCGACAAGGTTCGACTTGCCGCAGCCATTCGGCCCGACAATGCCGGTCAGGCCGCGTTCGATGACGAACTCGCCGGGTTCGACGAAGGACTTGAAGCCGAGGAGGCGAAGGCGCGAAAACTTCATTCGCGCCTGCCTGGAAGGCACAAAGGTGCGCTGACGCCGAAGCGCAGTCGCTCCGGCGCCGCCTGGACGTCAGAGCAGAGGGTCGATGATGGCCGATATTTCCTCAATCGACATCGCACCTTTGTAGGTTTTCCCGTTGATGAAGAAGGTCGGTGTCGAGTCGACCTTGAATTCATCGGCGCCGCGCTTCTGGACTGATCTCACATCGTCCAGAAGTTTCTGGTCCGTCAAGCAGGCCTCGAAGGACTCCTGTGTAAAACCGGCGAGCTTGGAGATCTGCAGCAGCGCATCCTTGGTATTGTTGACGCCCACCCAGTTGGCCTGCTGCTTGAACAGCACGTCGACCATCGGGAAATAATTGTCCTTCGAACAGCGCGCCAGCATGAAACCGGCCTCGGCGCTCGGATCGAACGGGAATTCGCGCAGGATGTAACGCGCCTTGCCGGTGTCGATGTATTTGGTCTTCAACTCAGGGAAGGTGGTCGCGGCGAAATGCGCACAATGCGGGCAGGTCATCGAAGCATATTCGACGATGGTGACCTTGGCGTCATCCTTGCCGAGCTGCTTGTCGGGCAAAGCGCCGGGCTTCAGCAGTTCGGCCATGTCGACATTGCCGGAAGACTCCGGGACCTTGACGGCGGCCGGAGTGGCAGGCGTCGAAGCCGGCACCGCGGGAGCCGCAGGCTTCACATCCGCTGCTTTGGCATCCTCGCCTGAATCGCTGCATGCGGCGAGCATAGCCACTGCCGGAATGACGGCCAGCGAAGACAGGAGGTTTCTGCGGGACAAGCTACGGTTCATGCGAATCACCTGACTGTGGTTTGATTTTGCAACGCAAAGGCTAGAAAAGGCGAGAGTTGGCGGGAATTAAGGCATCGCCGTCCCCATTCCAATCGCCAAACTCTACATGCAGGATCACGAATGCGCGAGATAGATGACGCGTTCATGACCGACTGATTACCGGTTGATTACCTTGGCCGCTTCCTTTGGCCAAGAATTGTGGCGCCAAGACGCTCCAGCGAGGCGCGCAAGCCTTCATCCTCGATCTTGCCGACGGTATCGGACAATTTGGCCTTTTCGACGGAAGTCAGTGCTCTCGGCGTCGGTTTCGGCCGGGCTTTGTCCCTCAGCACCGGCTTTTGCACGATCCGGATCCTGCCGATCGCGTTGAAGCCGAGAAAGGCATTGACGCGGTTGATGATCTCGCCGGTCTCGTGCTGTAGGTGCAGCGCGGCCATGCCCTCGCAGGCGATGACCAGCACCGCCGGCTCGAACGGATCGTCCTCATGCATGCGGCGCGGCCACTGGATTTTTTCGGGGCGCGAATGGCCGGCGAGCCTGGGGCCGGCGATCTCTTCCCATGACTGCACCAGCCCGATCGAAATGCCGGCCCGCTTGCGCAGCACGGGGTCGAGGATCGCGGTCGCGAGATCGCTCACCGGAACGGGATTGCCGTAAGGCGTTCTCCCTGCCATGTACGTTCTCCAGCCACGCTCCTCACCAGCCTAGAGCCAGCCCGCGATCAATGGCACTGCACGAACAGACCCGCAAGGCCGCATCCGGACCAACTCTATCGGGAGAGATCGCCGCGCGTCTGCTTGCCTGGTACGACGCGCACCATCGCGAACTGCCGTGGCGGATCACGCCGCACGCCGCGGCCGGCGGTGCACGGCCGGACCCCTATCGCATCTGGCTGTCGGAAGTGATGCTGCAGCAGACCACGGTCGAAGCGGTAAAATCTTATTTTCGCGCCTTTGTCGAGAAATGGCCTGATGTGAAGGCGCTGGCGGCTGCGCCGGCCGAGGATGTGATGAAGGCCTGGGCCGGGCTCGGCTATTATTCACGGGCGCGCAACCTCAAGGCCTGCGCCGATCTGGTTGCGAGCCAGGGCGGCCGTTTTCCCGACAACGAAACGGGATTGAGGGAATTGCCGGGGATCGGCGCCTATACGGCGGCGGCGATCGCGGCGATCGCCTTCGACCGTCCGGCGGCGGTCGTCGACGGCAATGTCGAACGTGTCATCTCGCGGCTCTATTCGATCGCAACGCCGCTCAGCGAGGCAAAGCCTGAAATCCGCGCGCTCGTCGAAAGACTGGTTCCGCAGACAAGGCCGGGCGATTTCGCCCAGGCGATGATGGACCTCGGCGCTACGATCTGCGCGCCAAGACGGCCGCGCTGCATGCTATGCCCGGTGCGCGAGGATTGCAGCGCCATCCTGTCCGGCGACCCCGAGCGCTTCCCGGTCCGCCTGCCCAAGGTCGACAAACCACTCAGGCGGGGTGCCGCCTTCGTCGCCGAGCGCGGCGACGGCGCCATCCTGTTGCGCAAGCGGCCTGACAAGGGCCTGCTCGGCGGCATGACCGAGGTGCCGACCACAGGTTGGACAGCGCGGATCGACGGTGCAACCACTTCGGAGGCAGCGCCCTTCCCTGCGGACTGGCGGCGCGCCGGAGAGATCGCGCATGTCTTCACCCATTTCGCGCTCGAGCTCGAAGTTTTTCACGCTCAAGTGAAAAGTGATGCGCCGGAAGGGCATTTCTGGTCGCTGGCCCATGACATTTCCGGAGAAGCGCTGCCGACCGTCATGAAAAAGGTCATCGAAGCAGCGATACCGGGCGCAACCAAAAAGCACCGCCCGATTGACTAGCATTCGCTTTGAAAGGCCAGAAATGACTGAAATCCGCCATATCGTGTTCGACATCGGTCGCGTCTTGCTCCACTACGATCCGAACATTCCGTTCAGCCGCCTCATTCCCGATGCCGAAGAGCGCAAGTGGTTCTTCGACAATGTCTGCACGCATGACTGGAACATCGAGCAGGATCGTGGCCGGACGTGGGAAGAGGCGGAAGCGCTGCTGATCGCGGATTACCCGGATCATGCTGAAAACATTCGCAATTTCCGGCGCTATTGGAACGACATGGTGCCGCATGCCTATGAGGACAGCGTCGCCATCATGCTCGGCCTGATCGAGAGCGGCCGCGACGTGACCATGCTGACGAACTTCGCCGCCGACACGCTTGCCGAGGCAAGACTGCGCTTCGATTTCCTTAGCCGCCCGCGCGGCGTGACCGTGTCGGCCGATATCCGTGAGATCAAGCCCGACCGCGCCATCTACGACCATCACGTCGCCGCGTTCGGTCTCGAACCGTCAGCCACGCTGTTCATCGACGACAGCCCCAGAAATGTCGATGGCGCCAGGGCCGCCGGCTGGCAGTCGGTGCTGTTCACGGATGCAAAAACGCTGCGGGCAGATCTTGCGGGGTATGGGATCGCGGTGTGAATGCGCGGAGGGCCGAAGTAACGCTCTATGGCGCCCCCCTCTGGCCTGCCGGCCATCTCCCCCTCAAAAGGGCATAGGCGCTAAGATAGGTATTGCCCTGCGGAATCGGGTGTGATTCTACACTGCGATGACACACGAATCGCTTGTTGATGACGGCTGGGC
>NZ_JAMYPC010000028.1:0-59857 GCF_040320155.1 Mesorhizobium sp. M0771
CTACCGCATGCGCTGGCGCATCGAACTCGCCTTCAAGCGCCTGAAGAGCCTGATCGGGCTGCGCTCTCCTCCCGCCAAGGACCCAAGGATCGCAAAGCCTTGGATCCTTGCACACTTCCTCATCGCGCTTGTGACCGAACCCCTCTCGCAGGAGTTGGGTGTCTCTCCCCCTTGAGCGACGGGCGCCCGCTACTGTGGCGCGCAACCCGCCAGATCGTCGCCTCTCTGATCGCGACCATCTTTACTCAACCTTCCTTGGCGGCCCTGCGCCAAAATCTCCATGCCTTGCGATATCGCTGGCGCGAACCACCACGAAAGCGCAAGTTTCAGTCCATGCCAAAGCTATCTTAGCGCCTATGCCCACCAGGGGGAGGTAGGGTTTGCGCTAGACAGCGCAGACTTCGCGGATCGAGCTTTCCAGAATGTCGAGCGCCTCGTTCATGACATTGTCCTGGATGGTGATCGGAGCCAGGAAACGGATGACGTTGCCGTAGACGCCGCAGGTCAGCAGGATCAGCCCCTTGTCGAGCGCCTTCAGCCGGATCGCATTGGCGATCTCGGCCGACGGCAGGCCCTTCTTGACGTCGTTGAACTCGACCGCGTTCATGAAGCCGAGACCCCTGATGTCGACAATCTCGGGCACATCGTCGCGGATCGACTGCAGCCGCTGTTTCAGCCGGGCGCCCAGCGTATTGGCGCGGTCGCACAGCTTTTCGTCCTCGATTACGTCGAGCACGGCGTGTGCTGCGGCGACACCGATCGGGCTGCCGCCATAGGTGCCGCCGAGCCCGCCAGGACCGGGCGCATCCATGATCTCGGCGCGGCCGGTGACCGCCGCCAGCGGGAAGCCGCCGGCCAGGCTTTTCGCCATGGTGGTAATGTCGGCCGCGACCTCATGATGGTCCATGGCGAACATCTTGCCGGTGCGGGCAAAGCCGGTCTGCACCTCATCGGCGATCAGCAGCATGCCGTGCTGGTCGCAGAGCTTGCGCAGCGCCGTCAGGAATTCGGGCGGCGCGTCGTAGAAGCCGCCCTCGCCCTGGACCGGCTCGATGATGATGGCGGCAACGCGAGCCGGGTCGACATCGGCCTTGAACAGTTTGTCGAGTGCGGCCAGCGAATCGGTTGTAGACACGCCGTGCAGCGGCACCGGAAACGGCGCGTGGTAGACGTCGCCCGGCATGGCGCCGAAGCCGACCTTGTAGGGCACGACCTTGCCGGTCAGCGCCATGCCCATGAAGGTGCGGCCGTGGAAGCCGCCGGCAAAGGCGATGACGGCTTGGCGGCCAGTGGCGTTGCGGGCGATCTTGATGGCGTTCTCGACGGCTTCAGCGCCCGTGGTGACGAAGATGGTCTTCTTCTCGAACTTGCCGGGCAGCATGCCGTTCAGCCGTTCGGCCAGCCGCACATAGCTCTCATAGGGCACGACCTGGTGGCAGGTATGGGTGAAGCGGTCGAGCTGTGCCTTGACCGCCTCGATCACCCTGGGATGGCGGTGGCCGGTGTTGACGACGGCGATGCCCGAGGAGAAATCGATGTATCGGCGGCCTTCTACATCCCAGATCTCCGAATTCTCGGCGCGGTCGGCATAGATCTGCGTTGTCATGCCGACGCCGCGCGAGATCGACTGGTTCTTGCGCTCGGAAATGGCTGCGTTCTTCATTTCGTCCCTCATCGGGCCGACGCCCGTTCTCGTTAGATGAATGCCAAGGCCTCTTCTGACCTTATTTCACGTTTTCCTCAAGTTGGCACCGCCGCCGGGCGATTGGGCCTGTCGTCGATGCGGGCCACTTCGACAGACCGGTCTTAACCAGCCGACCGATACACGTACGGGGCAGTCCGTGACGGCTCACCCGTCACCGGGAACGGCGAAGCGATCCCGCTCGCGGCAGTGGCGACTTCCGCTACGACCTCGAACAGCCGACGGTGTGGCGGCGCAACCGCATCCCGACGATCACCGTTCGCGCAGGCCTCGTTGGCGACGTGCTGCCGGCCACCGTCGTCAACGAATTGAAGCCGTCGGTCGACGCCTTCATCGCCAAACTGCCGCCCGCTATTCCGTTGCAGCCGCCGCTCGGTCGAAGAAAGCGCAAAAAGCCGCAGCGGTGGTGCCGCTGATGCTGTTCGTGATGGCGACCATCCTGATGATCCAGTTGCAAACTTTTCAGCGCCTGTTCCTGGTGGTGGCGGTGGCGCCGCTCGGCCTGATCGGCGTGGTCGCGGCCCTGGTGCCGAGCGGCGCACCGCTCGGCTTCGTCGCCATTCTGGGCGTCCTGGCGCTGATCGGCATCCTGATCCGCAACTAGATGATCCTGATCGTGCAGATCGAGGATCTGGTGGCCGAGGGCCAAGACCGCTGGGAAGCCGTGATCGAAGCGACCGAGCACCGCATGCGGCCGATCGCGCTGACGGCCGCGGCCGCCAGCCTGGCGCTGATCCCGATCGCGCGCGAAGTGTTCTGGGGCCCGATGGCCTACGCCATGATGGGCGGCATCATCGCCGGCACGGCGATCACGCTGCTGTTCCTGCCGGCGCTTTATGTGACGTGGTTCAGGATCAAGGAGCCTAAGCAGGGGGACGAACCATCTGTTCCGGAGAACGGCGAACTGGCGCAAGACCCCGCTTAAGGCTTTGCCGGATCATTCGTTATCGTTAGAGGGTTCGGGGCGCGATTTCGCTCGCTGCCATGGCGATGATTTTGACGTCCGCCAAGCATGCCAGCCTTTTGGCAAGTCGGCCAATGCCAGGATGCTTTCATCCTGCTGCACCACCTCTTGCAGGCCAACGAGCATTATCTCGCGTTCATCCCAATCTCGAGAGTCGCTGCTATAGAATTGCCAACTGCCCCCTTCATCGTTGTAGTTCTCGTCATCGTCAGCTTCATGCACAACGTATGCGATCCAGTCGCCCCGTTTGAATATGCTCTTGTCCGATAGCACCGCGACATTGGGCGGATCTGCAAACTTCCATTCTTCCATGGAATTCCCCAAGCGATTATTCTGCGGAAGAAACTAGTTCACGCCGTCCGAACAAACCCCTCGCTCGCCCTAAGCAAATTGCGTGTGTAATCCTTCTCCACGCGGTGCCCGATCAGCTGGCCCGCCGTCAGGTTCTCCACCGCTTCGCCGTTCTGCATCACCATTAGGCGCTCGCACATATGGGTGATGATGGCGAGGTCGTGGCTGACCATCAGGAAGGTCAGCTTGCGCCGACGGCGAACCTCTTCCAGCAGGTTGAGCACTTCCGCCTGCACCGAAGCGTCGAGCGCCGAGGTTGGTTCGTCGAGCAGCAGGATCGACGGTTCGAGGATGAGCGCCCGCGCGATCGCCACGCGCTGACGCTGACCGCCGGAGAGCTGGTGCGCGTAGCGGAAACGGAAACCGTTGCCTAATCCGACCTCGTCGAGGGCGCGCTGGATGCGTTGCTCGCCATCGGCAAAGCCGTGAATGGCGAGCGGCTCCTGCAGCAGGCGGTCGACGGTCTGACGCGGGTGCAGCGAACCATAGGGGTCCTGGAAGACCATCTGCACTTCGCGATAAAAAGCCTTGTCGCGGCGCGCTCCCAGCGTCTTGCCATTGACCGTGATAGTACCGGATGCGACAGGCACCAGGCCGGCAATGGCTTTGAGCAGCGTCGACTTGCCGGAACCGCTCTCGCCGACCAGGCCGAAGGATTCGCCGGACTTCACCTCGAGGTTCGCCCCTTTCAGCGCGCGAAAACGGTCGAACACCACCTCCAGCCCTTCAATCGAAATGGCTGGCGTCATGCCGCCCACTCCGGCTTGCGGTCGAGCACCGGCAGCGGGTGGCGTTCGTAACCGATCCTGGGCATGCAGTTGAGCAGGCCGCGCGTGTAGGGATGCTGGGCGTCGCGCAGCTCCGACGCCTTGAGCTGCTCGACCACCTTGCCGGCATACATGACGATGACGCGGTCGCAGAAGGAGGCGACCAGCCGCAGATCGTGCGAGATGAAGATCAGACCCATGCCGCGCTCACTGACCAAGCGGTCGAGGATGCCGAGCACATCGAGCTGAACGGTGACGTCGAGCGCCGAGGTCGGCTCGTCGGCGATCATCAGTTCCGGTCCGGCGATCAGCATCATTGCGATCATGGCGCGCTGGCCCATCCCGCCGGACACCTCGTGCGGATGCAGGTCGAAGACACGCGAGGGATCGCGGATCTGCACAGCTTCCAGCATGGCCAGCGCCCGCTCGCGCGCTTCGGCCTTGGAGACCTTTTCATGCGTGCGCAGCGTCTCGACGATCTGGCGGCCGATGCTCATCACGGGGTCGAGCGAATATTTCGGATCCTGCAGGATCATGGCGATGCGTTTGCCGCGCAGCGCCCGGCGCTGACGGGCCGGTATGGCCAGAAGGTCGATGCCGTCGAGGGCGAGCTTCTTGGCCGACACAAGGGCCTGCGGCGGCGTCAGCCCCATGATGGCGCGGCCGGTCTGCGACTTGCCGGAGCCGCTTTCGCCGACAATGCCCAGCCGCTCTCGGCCAAGCGAAAAAGTGACGCCGCGCACCGCCTGGATGAGGCCGGTCCGAGTCGGGAAGGTGACGCGCAGGTCGTCGACATCGAGAAGTGCACCGCTCATTGGTCACCACTCATTGGTCGCCACTCCGGGGATCGAGCGCATCGCGCAGGCCGTCGCCCAGCAGGTTGAAGCCGAGACTGACGATCAGGATGGCGAAGCCGGGCGCGCCGGCCACCCACCATTGGTCGAGCACGAAGCGACGGCCGGACGCGATCATGGTGCCCCATTCCGGCAGCGGCGGCTGCGCGCCGAGGCCAAGGAAGCCGAGGCCGGCGGCGGTGAGGATGATGCCGGCCATGTCGAGCGTCACCCGGATGATGAGCGAAGAGATGCATAGCGGCATGATGTGGCGCAGCACGATGCGGAACGGAGAGGCGCCCATCAATTGCACCGCCTTGATGTAATCCGAATTGCGCACGGTCATCGTCTCGGCCCGCGCAATTCGGGCGTAAGGCGGCCACGAGGTGATGGCGATGGCCAGCACCGCGTTTTCGATGCCGGGGCCAAGGGCCGCGACAAAGGCCAGCGCCAGGATCAGCTTGGGAAAGGCGAGGAAGATGTCGGTAATGCGCATCAGAATGGCATCGGTCCAGCCGCCGGCATAGCCGGCGACGGTGCCGACCAAAAGGCCGATGGGGGCTGCGATGACGGCGACAAGAATGACGACGTAGAGCGTCCAGCGCGAGCCGAAAAGAATGCGCGAATAGATATCGCGGCCGAGATCGTCGGTGCCGAACCAATGCGCCGCACTCGGCGCCAAAAGCCGCGCGTTCTTGAGATCGCCGATGGTCGGCGAATAGGGCGCCAGCACATCGGCAAAGGCGGCGACCAGCAGCAGCGCGATGATGATGAGCAGGCCGAGAAACGCCAGCCGGTTGGCGGAAAAGCGCCGCCAGGCGACATAGGCGCGGCCGAGCCTTGCCTGCATGCGCGAGGCCGGCCGATCGCTGAGCAGCCAATCGCGGCGCGTTTGGATTGCTTCGGCGCTCATCCTGTCTTCGTCCTCGGATCGAGCACCTTGTAGAGAACATCGGACAGGAGATTGATGCCGATGAACACCGAACCGATGACGATGGTGCCGCCGAGCACGGCGTTCATGTCGGCGTTCTGCAGCGAATTGGTGATGTAGAGGCCGATGCCGGGCCAGGAGAACACCGTCTCGGTCAGCACCGAACCTTCGAGCAGCCCGGCATAGGACAGCGCGATCACCGTGACCATCGGCACCGCGGCGTTGCGCAGCGCATGGCCCCAGATGATTCGCGTTTCAGACAGGCCCTTGGCGCGCGCGGCGACGATGTATTCCTGCGACAGCTCGTTCAGCATGAAGGAGCGCGTCATTCGGCTGATATAGGCGAGCGAGAAATAGCCCAGCAGCCCTGCCGGCAGGATGATGTGGCGGTAAGCGTCGTAGAAGACATCCCACTGGCCCTGCAGCGCGGCGTCGAGCAGGTAGAAGCCGGTGATCGGTGTGAATGTGTACTCGTAGACGATGTCGAGGCGGCCGGGAAAAGCTACCCATTGGAGCTTGGCGTAGAACAGGACAAGCCCCAGAAGCCCGATCCAGAAGATAGGCACGGAATAGCCAATCAGGCCGACAATGCGAACGATCTGGTCGATGAGACTGCCGCGTTTTACCGCTGCCAGCACGCCGAGCGGCACGCCAATCAACGAGCCTATCAGAGTGCCCAGCGTCGCCAGTTCGATCGTTGCCGGAAAGGCGCGGCGGATGTCGGTCATCACCGGATTGGTGGTCAGCACCGAGGTGCCGAAATCACCGTTCAGCGCATGCTTGAGATAGATATAGAATTGCTCGATCAACGGAAGATCGAGCCCCATCTCGCGGCGGGTGCGCTCGACGACATTGGCCGGTGCGCGGTCGCCGAGCACCGCCAGCACCGGATCGATCGGGATGACGCGGCCGATGAAAAAGGTCACCGCGAGCAGGCCGAGATAGGTGGTGACGGCGATGACCAGGAAGCGGCCGATCGCCAACAAGATAGCGACGGCGCGGGCGCTTCCCTGCCCCGCCGTCGCCTGGTTTTCAATCGCGCTCATCAGGGCGCGTCCGCCGGCGCTATTCCTTGGAGACCGGGCCGACGAAGTTGGTGTCGAAGCTCGGACCGAGCGCAAAGCCTTTCAGGTTTTTGCGCAGGCCTGCCACTTCCAATTGCTGGTGGATGATGACGAAGGGGCTGGTGTCGAGGATCGTCTTTTCAAGGCTCTTGTACATATCGGCGCGCTTGCCGGCATCCTTCTCCAGCAAGGCTGCTTCGGTCTGCTTTGTCAGGTCCGGGATGTCCCAGGCATTGCGCCAGGCCAGCGTCTTGGTCTTGCCTTCATCCGAATTGTCCGGGTTTGAGGCAAAGGTCTGGGCGTTGGAGTTCGGATCGAAATAGTCCTGGCCCCACTGGCCGATATAGATGTCATGATTGCGGGCGCGGTATTTGGTCAGCGTCTGCTTGCCGTCGCCGGGGATAATTTCCAGCTTGATGCCGGCTTGGCCAAGCGTCTGCTGGATCGATTCCGCCATGCCGGTGGTCGGCTGTCCCGTGCGTACGTCCATGGTTACGCTGAAGCCGTCGGCCAGGCCGGCCTTGGTCAGCAGTTCCTTGGCCTTGGCGACGTCGAACTTGAACGGATTTTCGTCCAGTTCGCCCAGAACGCCCTTGGGCAGGAAGGTCTGGTGAATCTCGCCAATGCCCTTGAGGATGGTCGTGCTCAGCGCATCGTAGTCGACCAGATATTTGAACGCCTGGCGAACCTCGGGCTTGGCGAGGTTCGGATTCTTCTGGTTGAGGCTGATATAATAGACCGTGCCCTTCGGCGCGCTGGTCGTGGTGAGATCGGCATTCTTGGCGATGGCGTCGAGATCGTTCGGCTCGAGGTTGCGAGCAACGTCGATGTCGCCTGCTTCGAGCGCCAGGCGCTGTGCCGAGCTTTCCTTCATGTTGCGGTAGATGACGCGGGCGAGCTTGGCCTTCTCGCCATTGTAATTGTCGTTGCGCTCGAGCACGACGACCTCATTGGCCCGCCATTCGCGCAGCTTGTAGGCGCCGGAGCCGGCATAACCGGTCTTCAGGAAGGCGTTGCCGAAATCGTTGTCCCATTTGTAGTCGGCACTTGGCGTCACCGCGGCGACATGTTCCTTGACCAGCTTTGCGTCGACGACCGAAGCGACCGTTGCCGACAGGCAGTTTAACACGAAGCTCGGCGCATAGGCCTTGTCGACGGTGAACTGGAAGGTGGTGTCGTCGACGGCCTTGGCCTTGTCGGCAACATTGTCGCCGCTGATGCCGAACTGGTTGATGATGAATGCCGGCGGCTTGTCCAGCTTGATGGCGCGCTCGAAGGAATAGGCGACATCGGCCGCGGTCAGTGGATTGCCCGAAGCGAACTTTAGGCCGGGCTTGAGCTTGAACGTATAGACCAGGCCGTCGTCGGAAACGGTCCAGCTCTCGGCAAGGTCGCCCTTGACCTTGGAGGTGTCGCTGAGGTCGAGGCGGACCAGCAGATCATAGGTGTTGCCGGTGACCTCTGCGGTCGACAGTTCGAACGCCTCGCCCGGATCCATGGAGATGATGTCGTCGATGGCAAAACCTTCGACCAGCGTGTCGGCGGGGGTCACGGCAAAGGCCGGCGCGACGCCAATGAGCAGAGCGGACATGGCAGCACCTGCGAGCCAGACGCGCGAACGTAGAGCAAACTTTTCCATCATCATGATGATTGTTCCCTGTTTTGTTGATTGTTGACCCCGAGTTCCCGGCTCAGGGCTGCAGTAATCTTTTTCGCGGCCGGAGGACGACCGTTAGACCCCATACCGTGTTGATTTTTTTCCAGTTGGTCAACACCCTATCCGGCAGCCCTCCAACCGGCAACGGGCATTTTTGCGAGCCGGCATACTGGACCGGAATATGCTGTGCGCGTCGAAGCATGGGCGAGCCAATTGCAGCCGCCGATGGGGAAAAATCTGCTCTTTTCGGTGTTACTTGATGGCAGCAACCAGATCGGCGTCGGGGAAGCAGGTGGCGGGGCGGCCGTTCTTTTCCTGCCAGGAGCCGATCGAGCGGCGGGTCTTGAAGCCGGGCAGACCATCGGCGCTGCCGACATCGTAGCCCTTGGCCTCCAGCGCCCGTTGCAGCGCGGCGATGTCGGAACGATGCAGGCCGCCGACCGCACCCCAGCTGCGGGCAAAATCAGCATCGCCATGGGCGATGCGGTCAGCGCCATGGCCGATGAACAGGGCGTAGAGGTCGCTGGTGTTGTATTGCTTCAGCACGTAAAAATTCGGCGTGGCGATGAAGGCCGGACCGCTGCGTCCGGCCGGCATCAACAGGAACCCTTCCGCCTTCAGTTCGTTGGCCGGAAAGGCTTTGCCGCCGACGCGGCTGATTCCCATCGCCGCCCAGGTTGAGATCTTCTTGCCCTGGTCGGGACCTTCGAGCGAGCAGGAAACGCTTTCCGGAACCGTCACCTCGAAACCCCAGCCACGCCCCTTCACCCAGCCATAGTGGACGAGAAAGTTGGCGATCGAGGCCAGCACGTCCGGCGTCGAATTCCAGATGTCCGGGTGCCCATCACCGTCGTAGTCGACGGCGTGCTTCAGGAACGAGGTCGGCATGAATTGCGGCTGGCCGAGCGCGCCGGCCCAGGACGATTTCATGGCGCCGACCGGCGCCAACCCATGCTCGACGATCTCGAGCGCCGCCAGCACCTCGGTGCGGAAGAAGTCCTTCTTGGTCGACATGAATGCCTTGGTGCCGAGCACCTCGAAGGCGTCGTAGGGCATTTTCGCCGCGCCGAAGCCGGTCTCGCGGCCCCAGATCGCCAACAGTATCTCGCCCGGGACACCGTAGCGCTTTTCGATCGCAGCCAGCGTCTTGGCGTTGGCCGCCTCGCGCGTGCGCGCACCTGACGTGACGGCGCGCACCGTCTTTTCGGCGAAATAGGCGCCGGGCGAACCGAACTCGGCCTGATGCTGTTTTTGCGGGGTTTTGGGTTTCTCGCCGGGCAGGACGAGGTCGGGCAATTTGAGGTTCGGCTTCACGCCGTCGAAAGCGGCGTCGAAAGTGGATTTGGAGATGCCTTTGGTCTGGGCTTGCGGCCAGAGATCGGTTTGCAGCCAGGCGCGGAACTGGTCATCGATTTTGGCAGCGGAGGCGGGGGCTACAAAAAGCAGGGCAACAAGGGATGCGAGGAGCGCAACGAGCGCCAATCCGAAAGATCCGCGTTCTGTCGCGCCCCCCTCTGTCCTGCCGGACATCTCCCCCTCAAGGGGGGAGATTGGCTGTCGCTTCGGTTTTCGCCAACCACCAGCGTTGAAAGAAGAATGCCGCCCGAGAAGCTGCTGATCTCCCCCCTTGAGGGGGAGATGTCCGGCAGGACAGAGGGGGGCCCGAAGGAATGCTGTCATCTCCGGAGCATCCCCGCCAATTGCGTCAAAACGCCGTCCGCGATCGCAACGCGGCTGCCAGCGTACCCTCATCCAGATAATCAAGCTCGCCGCCAACCGGCACGCCATGGGCAAGTCGTGTCACCTTGACCTCGAAGCCCGACAACTGGTCGGTGAGATAATGCGCCGTCGTCTGGCCCTCGACGGTGGCGTTGACGGCGAGGATCACCTCCTTCACCTCGCCGCCGGCGACGCGGTCGACCAGCGAGCGGACATTGAGCTGGTCGGGGCCGATGCCGTCGAGCGGCGACAGCGTGCCGCCGAGCACATGGTAGCGCACATTCATGGCCGCCGCCCGCTCCAGCGCCCAGAGGTCGGAGACATCCTCGACGACGATCAGCGTCGAGGCATCGCGGCGCGGATCGGTGCAGATCATGCAAGGGTCGGAGGTATCGACATTGCCGCAGGTCGTGCAGATGCGCACCTTGTCGGCGGCTTCAGCCATGGCGGCGGCGAGCGGCGACAAAAGCTGCTCCTTCTTCTTGATGAGGTGCAGTGCCGCACGCCTGGCCGAACGCGGCCCTAGCCCCGGGACCTTGGCCAGGAGCTGGATCAGGCGTTCGATCTCGGGACCGGCGATTCGCTTCGACATCGCACTGATCTAGGATTTTTCCGCGCGCTTTGAAACATGCGCATACGCACCGAGCCCGCCATGCTGCCATGGCGGGCTCGGAAACTGTTTTAGGCGTCAGTAGGCTGAGAGCGGCCGGGTTTGATCGACGATCATTGCGCCGATAGCGTCGGTGTTCTCAGGCGTCGACTGGAAGCCCATCGACGCTTCCTGCGTTGCCGATGGAACCGAGGTGATGTAGCGGGCGTTCAGCGTGCCGCCGAAACGCGAGGCATCGGGCTCGGCCATCGGCTCCTGCATCGCCACCTCCGTCTGCTTGGCGGCGACGCCGGCGCTCTTGGCGGGCGCCGCGGAAGCCGTCACATAGGTCTGCTCGGCCGGGGCACGTGTCGCCTTGGCTGCGCGAACCGCCGCGGCCTGCTTGGCCGGATCTGGACGGACAATGGTCTTCACCACCGGCTCGGCGTAGGCAACCTGCAACGGCGCTTCAGGCTCAGGCGCGCGCGGCTGCGCCGAGGCAACCATGGTCGTGGATTCATCCGGCAGCGGCTGCCAGTTGCGACCGCGCTTCTCGTAGAAGGCGTTGCCGCCGGCAACCATGGTGTAATGCATGTTCTTGTAGGGGAACCTCAGTCCGGCGGTGTGGAAGTACATCGTGTTCTTCAGCTTGGCCTTGCGCTCGCCCTTGAGCACCGCATCGGCGGCCTCCTCGACATCGGGCATCGCTTTCGAATTCATCGCCCGCGTCATCACGCCGGGCGCGAACTGGCCCGGTTCGCCAACCACTTGGCAAATGGTGCTGCCATGATTGCCGGAGCGCAGCCGGTTCATCACCACCGTGCCGACGGCGATCATGCCGTCACGGCTCGAGCGGTTGGACTCGAAGAACATCGCCCGCTCCAGGCATTCCTTCTCCTTCGGCGTGTTGCGGTAGGCGCGCGTCGAAAGGAAGCTGGGCGTGATGGCGTCGGTCAGGCTGGCGACCGACAGGCCATGCGAAGACGTGGTCTGGCTGCAACCGGCCAGGAACACAGGAGAGAAGATAATGCCGAGCAGAAGCGGCGTCTTCCATCGCGTAGCGATCAACAAAAATGCCTCATTGTCCAGATGCCAGCTCGCCCCGAGATGTGGCAAGAATGAGACTCTTAAAGGCAAAAAGATGGCTAAAGGATTAGCTTTCGTGCAGCATAGGTAAAACTTTATAAATGCCCGGATATGTCCGTGAGCAAAGCCCGAGAAAGTCTTAACAACAGCCTCCGCAGCCGATTTCCCTTCATAATCAATTAACTGGTTGGGCCGGCTCAGAACGGCAATTTCATTCCGGGCGGGATCGGCAAGCCTGCCGTCAGCGCCTTGGTCTTCTCCTGCATAATCTGCTCGACCTTATTTTTGGCGTCATTGTGAGCGGCCAGCAGCAGGTCTTCGAGAATCTCGACCTCGTCCTCCTTGAACAGCGACGGATCGATCTTCAGCGACTTCATTTCGAACTTGCCGGTCAGCGTGACATTGACCAGCCCGCCGCCCGCCTGCCCGCTTGCTTCAATCGTCGCGATCTCGTCCTGCATGGCCTGGAACTTGGCCTGCATTTCCTTCGCCTTGCCCATCAGGCCGAGAAGATCTTTCATGGTCGGGTCCTTTGCGGATTCGTGGCTATGGTCAGGTTTCGTCGTCGTCGGATGGCGGCTCGACCGGCGCTTCGGCCTTGTCGGTGTCGACTTCCGGCGCGTCGGGAATGCGCACGTCGATAATCTTGGCGCCGGGAAAGCGCGCCAGGATGGCGGCCACAGCCGGATCGCTTTTCGCGTCGGAGAAAGCAGTCTCGCGCCTGGTCGATTCCATCTCGGCCAGCGTTTGGCCGCCCTCTTCCTTCGACAATGACACCAGCCAGTTGCGGCCGGTCCAGGCGCGCAGCTTCGTCGTCAAGTCGTTGAGCAGCATCTTGGGCGCATCGGCGGTCAGGCCGACGTCGATACGGCCGGGCTCGATGCGCACCAGGCGAATACAGCTCTTGACCAGCACCTTGAAGGCGATGTCACGCTGCGCGTCGGCAAGAGCGACAATATCGGCCAGCGATTTCAGCGGCGGCGATTGCGGCTCGACGACCGGCTGCGGAGGCGCGACAAAGGCGACCGGGGGCGCGTCGACCAATCGCATGGTTTGCGCACCGGCTGGCCCGGACGGCATCCGGGTCTGCGCTACCGCGCTGGCGCCGCCGCCATTGCCGGCATTTACCGGCGCACCATTCGGGCGTGACACACCACCGGACGCCGGAGCGCCGCTCTCTAGAGATTTCAGCGCCTCGTCCAGCGTCGGCAGGTCGGCGGCATGCGCCAGGCGGATCAGCACCATCTCGCCGGCGCTGACCGGGCGGTTGGACGACTGCACCTCGGGAATGCCTTTCAAGAGCATCTGCCAGGTCCGCGACAGAACCTTGACCGACAGCGTGCTGGCGAAGTCGGCGCCGCGGCGGCGCTCATCCTCGGACAGGGAAGCGTCGTCGGCAGCCGTCGGCACGAAGCGCAGCCGGGTGACGAGGTGGTTGAATTCGGCCAGATCGGTCAGCACGGCAGCCGGATCGGCGCCGGTGTCGTACTGGTTGCGGAATTCGGCAAGGGCGGCCGCCACATCGCCCTTCATGACATGTTCGAACAGGTCGACGATGCGGGCGCGGTCGGCGAGACCCAGCATGGCGCGCACCGCTTCGGCGCTGACGGCGCCGCCGCCATGGGCGATCGCCTGGTCGAGGATGGAGAGCGAATCGCGGGCCGAGCCTTCGGCGGCGCGCGCGATCATCGCCAGCGCGTCGTCGTCGACCGATATGCCTTCCTTGCCGGCAATCGAGGAGAGGTGCGCGACCAGTGCGCCAGCATCGATGCGTCTCAGGTCGAAACGCTGGCAGCGCGACAGCACGGTGATCGGCACTTTGCGGATTTCGGTGGTGGCAAAGATGAATTTGACGTGCGGCGGCGGCTCTTCCAGCGTCTTCAACAGGCCGTTGAAGGCCTGGGTGGAGAGCATGTGCACTTCGTCGATGATGTAGACTTTGTAGCGCGCCGACACCGGGGCATAGCGCACGCGCTCGATAATGTCCCTGATGTCGTCGATGCCGGTATGCGACGCGGCGTCCATCTCGATGACGTCGACATGGCGGCCTTCCATGATCGCCTGGCAGTGCTCGCCCAGGAGGGCGAGGTCGACCGAGGGATGGTCGACCGTCGGCGTCTTGTAGTTGAGCGCCCGCGCCAGGATGCGCGCCGTCGTGGTCTTACCGACGCCGCGCACGCCGGTCAGCATCCAGGCCTGGGCGATGCGGCCTGTGGAGAAAGCGTTGGTCAAAGTGCGGACCATCGGCTCCTGGCCGATCAGTTCGGAGAAATTCGACGGACGATATTTGCGCGCCAGCACGCGATAGGCGACGGCCTTTTGCTTCTCCAGGTTTTCGGGGTCCGAATTTCCGGCTTCGCTCATTCGCCCGTAAAGCTCCAAAAGGCCGCGTCTCAGCGTAGCCGATTCCTGCTAGATCGTTTCACCGTTTTCTGAAACGGCAAACCGCTCTACCCTTTGCTTTAACGCAATTCCGGACGGGAAACCGCTCACACTTTCCCTGGAATTGCTCCAATAGTCTCGCCCGCGCTGCAATGCGTCGTCAATGTCGCGAGAGGGGCCGATGAGGTGGGAGGCTGGAACAATGACCCGTTCCGGGCTCGTTAGGGCTGCTTCCTTCCGGACCTGACCCGGTTGGCGAGTGGATCGTCCACCACCAACCTCCCGCGTTCCATATCGGCAATTCAGCGATCAAATGCAAGGGTGCATTGAGAATCGGATGCCCGTGAACTCCGCCGCTCAATGAATCGCTTGCAGCCCCCGTGCAGCCGCTCTAGCGTGATGAGTTTGGGAATAATGCGAGAAGCGCAAGGGAAACGCCAATGCTACCGGGCCTCAAGGCCGGATTCACGCTCGACTCCAGGCTGGAGGCGGATAGCGAGCAGCTGATGTGGCTCGGCCTGTGCGAGCTCAGGGTGATGAACGATAGCCGCTGGCCATGGCTGGTCCTGGTGCCGCAGCGGCCGGGGGCCGAAGAAATCCACGACATGACGCCGCTCGACCAGGCGATGTTGACCTTCGAAACCAACATGGTGGCGCAGGCGCTGAAAAGAACCACGAGCTGCACCAAGATCAACACCGGCGCGCTCGGCAACATCGTTCGGCAATTGCATGTCCACGTCATCGCCCGCTCGGAAGGCGATCCGGGCTGGCCGGGGCCGGTGTGGGGGCACGGCATGCGCGAGCCCTATGAGCGTTCAGGCATCCGCCAGTTTGCGCAACAGATCAAGGCGGCGCTATAAGCCGCCTGTGTCCATCCCTAGACGTTCGAGCTTCCATGACCCTTCGCCTTTTTGACGCGCCCTTGCGCGAACCGAGCCAGTTCGTCGGCTTCGCCGGAAACACGATTGATCGGCAATCCGAGAACCGCGCCGACGATTCCGTCGAAAGGGCGTTGGCCGATCCCTCGGCACGTCTTCTGCCGATGCATGGCGGACGGCTGTATCTGAAATTGCACGATGGCAGCTTCGACCCTTGGTTCGATCTGGCTGAGAGCCAGAAGCTGCAGCCATCACTCGCACAAGGCGTGCTGCTTGGCTTTGCCGAGAGCGGCCCGGTACTTGCCGTGCCGGTCGGCCTCGATCCCGAACAGCTGCCGGAGACCATGAAGGCGATCGATTATCGCTCGGTCTATATGCAGGGGCTGATCGACGAGGCGGCAGCGGGCGCGCTGGCGCAAGGCGCCGCCCTGCTTGCCTGGCATGCCACCCATCGCTTCTGCAGCAAATGCGGCCATGAATCGCAAATGCGGGCCGGCGGCTACAAGCGCCATTGCCCAAATTGCGGCACCGAGCACTTTCCACGCACCGATCCGGTGGCGATTATGCTGACGGCGACGCGGGAAAAATGCCTGCTCGGCCGCGGCCGGCATTTCGGGCCCGGCATGTACTCGGCGCTTGCCGGCTTCATCGAGCCGGGCGAGACGATCGAGGCGGCGGTGCGCCGCGAAACGCTGGAGGAAGCCGGCATCCGGCTCGGCCGCGTTGTCTACCATGCCAGCCAACCCTGGCCGTTCCCCTATTCGCTGATGATCGGCTGTTTCGGCGAACCGCTCAGTGACGACATCCAGGCCGATCTCAACGAGTTGGAAGATTGCCGCTGGTTTTTTCGCGACGAGGTGCGTTCCATGCTGGAGAGGACGCACAAGGACAATCTGGTCACGCCGCCGAAAGGCGCGATCGCGCATCATCTGATCCGCGCCTGGGTCGACAGCGAATAAGACTTGTTATTTTACGCAATTCCGGACGGAAAACCGCTTCACACTTTTCCTGGAATTGCTTAACGGGAGCAAAAAATGATCCGTCACACCGTGGTTTTCACCCTGAAGCACCCGCAGTACTCGCTGGAGGAAAAGCGGTTCCTCTCCGATGCCAAGCGCATTCTCAGCGCAATCAAGGGCGTCACCCATTTCGAGCCGCTGCGGCAAGTCAGCCCGAAGAACGACTATCACTTCGGCTTCTCGATGGAGTTCGTCGATCAGGCCGCCTACACCAGATATAACGAGCATCCCGACCACGTTGCCTTCGTGCGCGACCGCTGGATCCCGGAAGTCGAAACCTTCATGGAAATCGACTATGTGCCGCTGACCCTGCTGGTTTAGGGGAACCTTAGTCCGCGACCTTCCACTGCTCGCGCGACTCGCTGGCGGGATAGACACCCAGAATGCGCACTTCGCGCGAGAAGAAGCGCAGTTCGTCCAGCGCCAGCTTGACCAGTGGATCGTCGGGATGGCCCTCGATATCGGCGTAGAACAGCGTCGCGGTGAAGGCGCCCAACTGATAGCTCTCCAGCTTCGTCATGTTGACGCCGTTGGTGGCGAAACCGCCCATTGCCTTGTAGAGCGCAGCCGGCACGTTGCGGACACGGAACATGAAGGTCGTCATCATCTTGGTGTCGGCCGAGGGCCGTTCGGCCAATCGCTTGTCCTTGGTCAGCACGACAAAGCGGGTGACATTCGAATCCGTGTCCTCGACGTTCTTCTCGATGATGTCGAGGCCGTAGAGTTCTGCGGCTAGCGCCGGGGCGAGCGAGGCCATGGTGCGGTCCTTGAGCTCCGAGACCAGCTTCGCAGAGCCCGCCGTGTCGCCGGCGATCACCGGCTTCCAACCGTTCTTGCGGATGTATTTGCGGCACTGTCCCAGCGCATGGATATGGCTGTGCACGGTCTTGATCTCTTCGCGTTTGACGCCTGGCAGCACCATCAGCTGGAAGTGGATCGGCAGAAAATACTCGCCGACGATGTGGAGTTTCGATTCCGGCAAGAGATGATGAATGTCGGCGACGCGGCCGGCGATGGTGTTTTCGATCGGGATCATGGCGAGGTCGGCCTTGTTGGTCTCGACCGCGTTGAAGGCATCCTCGAAGGTGGGGCACGGCAACGGCTCCATCGAAGGGAACATGTTGCGGCTGGCGGTGTCGGAATTGGCGCCCGGTTCGCCTTGGAAGGCTATTCTGTTGGTCTTGTCAGGCATGCCGATATCTCAGGTTGAAGGTCTCAGGAAAGAATTTGTCGGGCGCGTTCGAGGTCTTCCGGCGTGTCGACGCCCAGCGGCAGCGATTGCACGATCTCGGCATCGATGCGCATACCGGCCTCCACCGCCCGCAACTGCTCCAGCCGCTCGCGCCGTTCGAGCGGCGAAGGTTTTAGCGCGACGAAGCGTTCGAGGGCTGAGCGCCGATAGGCGTAGAGGCCGACATGGTGATAGAGCGGCCCCTCGCCCCAGGGCGCGGTGGCGCGGGTGAAATAGAGCGCCTTCAGCCGCGTCGCCGACAACGGCGAACCGACGATCTTGACGACGTTGGGGTTGGCCTTTTCCTCGTCGCGGACGATCTCGACGCCGAGCGTGGCGATGTCGACCGCAGCGTCCTCGAACGGTTTCAGCGCCGCACCGATGATCTTGGGATCGATGGTCGGCAGGTCGCCCTGCACATTGACGATGGTTTCGACCTTGCGATCGGGGTCGAGGGCGGTCAGCGCCTCGAAGATACGGTCGGAACCGGATTCGTGGTCGGTGCGCGTCATCACCGCCTCGAAACCGTGCGCGCGCACCGCTTCGGCCACGTTGCGCGTGTCGGTTGCCACCACTACCCGGCCAAGCCCAGCCTCAGCGGCGCGGCGGGCGACATGGACGATCATCGGCGCGCCGGCTATGTCGGCCAGCGGCTTGCCCGGCAGGCGCGTCGAGGCCATGCGGGCCGGGATCAGGATGAGCGTGGACATCGAGGTTGCAAGGCGTTCGAAAGAGGATGGGGAAAGTGGCAAAAGGTCTCACTGGAAGCGCCCTTATAGGTGTTGCAACGCCCAAGCAAAAGACCTAGTTTCCGCCCGATTTGACCGGCTCGACGGGGTGGGTCACGATACCGACGGACGGAGTGGACGGAGAGGTCCGCCGGAAAAGGGAGCCCTGGGGCGTATGGATTCCAACGAAGTCAACAAACTGCTCGCCGGGTTGCTTGGAACCTGTTTCGTCGTCTTCTCGGTCGGTTTGGTGTCCGACGCCCTGTTTGCCTCGCCGGCGCCGGAAAAACCCGGCTTTGCCATCGAGGCGACGGAGCCTGCCGAAGGCGGCGCCGCCGGACCCGCAGCAGAGGCGAAGCCGATCGCCGACCTTTTGGCCACCGCCAATGTCGAGCAAGGTGCGGCCGTCTTTAAGAAATGCCAGGCCTGCCATTCCGGCGAAAAAGGCGGCCCCAACAAGGTCGGCCCGGATCTCTGGGACATCGTCGACCGCCCCGTCGCCGAGCATGAGGGCTTTGCCTATTCGGCCGGCATGAAGGAGTTTTCCAAGGGCGGCGCCGAGAAGTGGACCTATGACAATCTCAACCACTTCATCACCTCGCCGAAGAAATTCGTGAAGGGCACGGCGATGGGCTTTGCCGGCCTGCCGAAGGACGAGGACCGCGCCAACGTCATTGCCTATCTGCGCACGCTGTCGGATAGCCCGAAGCCGCTGCCGACGCCAGGTGCCGCCGCCGATGCAACGGCGCCGGCCAAGCCGGCCGAGGGTGCCGCTCCGGCCAAGCCGGCTGAAGGTGCAGCTCCAGCCCCTGCGACGCCGGCACCGGCGCCCGCCAAATAACCGAATTGTCATCTCCATGACCTCAAAAAAGCCGGGTTCAGCCCGGCTTTTTGTTAGGAAAATCGCATATGCGGCGACAAAGCCGCCGCATGGCGGTTTTCACCGGCGTCAAATCATTTAGGATTGCCGGGCATCGCGACGAGGAGAACGCATGACGGTTGGCCGAACGCTTCTGAGGTCCTTTCTGGTTGTGGGCGCCCTCGCAGGCGGCCTGCAGGCATCCTTCCCCCAGGAATGGCACACCACCTCTTCGCTGATCGGCCCCTCCAAATATGGCGAGAACTTCCAGCGCTACGATTATGTGAATCCGGATGCACCGAAGGGCGGTACCTACAATTCGGTCGTTTCCGGCACGTTCGACAGCTTCAATCCCTATATCGTTCAGGGATCGCCGGCGGCCGGCCTGCAGCCATTTGGCGGCGGCCTGCTCTACGACACGCTGATGGACCAGGCGACTGACGAAGGTAGCGTCAGCCACCCGCTCGTCGCCGATGCCTACAAGTACCCGACCGACTATTCCTCGGCCACCTACCGGCTCGACCCGCGGGCGAAATGGCATGACGGACAGCCGATCACAGTCGACGACGTGATCTGGTCGTTCCAGGTGCTGAAGGCCAACAGCCCGATGTACAGCCGCTATTTCGAAAACGTCACCGACGCCGTCGCTGTCTCGGACCGTGAGGTCGAGTTCCACTTCGACCAGAAGGGCAATCGCGAACTGCCCAAGATCCTCGGCGACCTTGTCGTGCTGCCCAAGCATTGGTGGGAAGGCACCGACGCCAATGGCAAGAAGCGCGACATCACCAAGGGGACGCTGGAGCCGCCGCTGGGCTCGGCTGCATACAAGATCGCCAGCTTCAAGGCGGGGTCGGAAATCGTCTGGCAGCGCGTCCCCGACTATTGGGGCGCCAAGCTGGCTGTGAAGATCGGTCGGGAGAATTTCGACACGCAGCACTTCACCTACATTCTTGACGACAACGCCTCCTGGGAGGCGTTCAAGAAAGGTGGCCTCGACGATATCAAGCCGGAAAACAGCTCGAAGCGCTGGGCGACATTTTATGATTTCGCGGCGATCAAGGCCGGCGATGTGATCAAGCAGGAGTTCAAGACCACCTCGCCCGAGCCGATGCAGGCTTTCATGCTCAACCAGAGACACAAGCTCTTTGCCGATCGTCTGGTCAGGGCCGCGCTCACCTATCCCTTCGATTTTGAATCGATGAACCGCACGCTGTTCTTCGGTTTCAACACCCGCACCCACAGTTATTTCCAGGGCACGGAACTGGCCTCGAGCGGCCTGCCGCAAGGCAAGGAGCTGGAGATCCTGGAGAAGTACCGCGACAAGCTGCCGCCGGAAGTATTCACGCAGGAATTCAAGCTGCCGGTCTACGATTCGCCGCAGGCGGAGCGCAAATATCTGAAGCAGGCGGTCGACCTGTTCGCCCAGGCCGGCTGGGTGATCAAGGGCGGCAAGATGGTCAACGCCAAGACCGGCGAGCCATTCAAGTTTGAAATCCTAGGCTCGAATGAAACCGACCAGGTCATTTCCAGCCCCTGGATCGCCAATCTGCGCAAGATCGGCGTCGATGCGACACTGCGCATCGTCGACCCGAGCCAGTACACCAACCGCGTCAGAAATTTCGATTACGACGTCATCACAGGACAGCTCCAACAGTCGGAATCGCCCGGCAACGAGCAGCGCGATTTTTGGAGCTCCAAGTCCGCCGACACACCGGCATCGCGCAATTATTCCGGCATCAAGAACCCGGTCGTTGACGCCCTTGTCGACCGCATCATTTTTGCCACGGATCGCGATGACCTCGTCGCCACCACCCATGCGCTCGATCGCGTGCTGCTGTGGAATTACTATGTGGTGCCGCAATACTATCGCGCCGTTGTGTGGCTGGCTTACTGGAACAAGTTCGGCATCCCGGAAAAGCAGCCCGGCTACCGTGGCGCCGATATCGATTCCTGGTGGATCGATGCGGACAAGGAAAAGGCCCTGGCCGCCAAGTACAAGGGCAGCAATTGATGGCGGGGCTCCCTCGCCGCGATTTCCTGGCCCTCAGTGGCGCCGCGGCCGTTGCTGCGCTGCTGCCGGGCAAGGCTTTCGCCGCCAGCCCAACCGGCGTGAAACTGCATGGACTGTCGGCTTTCGGCGACCTCAAATACAAGCCGGACTTCACTCATTTCGACTATGTCAATGTCGATGCGCCGCAAGGTGGCGTCTTCAACTTCCTGCCGCGCAACTGGCTTGCCAACCAGACGCCGCTGACCTTCAACACGCTGAATTCGTTCGTCCCCAAAGGAGATTCGCCCCAGCGCACGGAGATGTGCTTCGATTCACTGATGGTGAGAGCGTACGACGAACCTGACGCCGTTTACGGGCTGATCGCTGACGGCGTGACGATTTCCGACGACCGCAACGACTTCACCTTCTCGCTGCGCCCGCAGGCCCGCTTCCATGACAGCACGCCATTGACGGCCGAGGATGGCGCCTTCACCTTCAAGCTGCTCAAGGACAAGGGGCACCCGTACTATTCCCTGCCGCTAACGCATCTGGATGACGCGATTGCCGTGGATGCCCACACGCTGCAGCTTAGGTTTTCCGGCAAGCAGACAAGCCGCACCATCCTCAACGTCGTCGAGTTCCCGGTCCTGTCGAAGGCGTTCTACACGGCCAACCCGTTCGATTCCTCGCAGATGAACCCGCCGTTGGGGTCAGCCGCCTACAAGGTCGGTCGCTGGTCGGCCGGGGCCTGGATCGAATATGAGCGTGTGGCTGATTATTGGGGCAACGACCTGCCGGTCAATCGCGGCCAGAACAATTTTCAGCGGATCCGCGTTGAGTTCTATCAGGACCGTAGCGTTGCCTTCGAAGCGTTCAAGAAGGGAGAAATCCTCTACAGGGAGGAATTCACCTCGCGCGTCTGGGCGACCGGCTACGACTTCCCAGCCTTCACTGCCGGCAAGGTAGTGAAGCACGAATTCCCGGCCGAAACGGTGCCTTCGATGCAGGGCACCGCCGTCAACCAGCGGCGCGAGCAGTTTCGCGACTCGCGCGTGCGGCAGGCGATCGGGCTCTGCTTCGACTTCGAATGGACGCGGCGCAATTTCTTCTACGGTTCCTATGAGCGCTCGCAATCCTGCTTCGAGAAATCCGAATTTCGCGCCGAGGGCAGACCGTCGCCACAAGAATTGGCTCTTCTTGAGCCGCTGCGTGAGCAGATTCCCGCCGAGGCTTTTGGCGAAGCCGTGATCCAGGACGCGTCGAACGGCTCCGGCCGCGACCGGCAGTTGCTTGGCAAGGCGGCCAAGCTTCTGGCCGAGGCCGGCTGGAAACGGTCCGGCAATTTCGTCGTGAACGACAAGGGTGGTCGGTTGTCCGCAGAGTTTCTTGTCGACGACGAAGTCTTCGAACAGGTCTACTCGCCCTGGGTCGAAAACATGAAGGCGGTCGGCATCGATGCCTCGATCCGGCTGGTGGATGCCGCGCAATATCAGCTGCGGCAGAATTCGTTCGACTACGACCTCGTCTCGGTCGCGGCCTCGTTTCCGGCGACGCCAACCCGTGACGACCTCGAAACCATTTTCCATTCGCGAGCAGCTACCGTATCGGGCTCTCGCAATCTGCCGGGAACGTCGAGCCCGGCCATCGACGCCCTGGTTGACGCCGCAGGTGCCGCCGAGGGTCGCGAAAGCCTGACAATTGCCATGCGCGCGCTCGACCGGGTCTTGCGTGCACGGAGGGATTGGATTCCAAGTTGGTTCCTGGCGAATCATCGAAGCGCCTATTGGGACATGTTCGGTTTTCCCGAGCGGAAACCCGATTTCGACTTCCCGGTCGAAGCGCTGTGGTGGGTCGACAAGGGCAAGGCGGCAAAAATTGGCAAAGGGTAGGCTGTTGCGCGGCACTTTACCCTCCCCCTCGTGGGGAGGGTCGGTGAGCACTTCGTGCGCAGCGCGAATGGCGAACCGGGGTGGGTGTGACGGCGTACGCCGGATCGAGACTACCCCCACCCCGCTCCGCTTCGCGGATCGACCCTCCCCACAAGGGGGAGGGTGAAAGCTGATGGGCGCCTACATACTGCGCCGTATCCTGCTGATGATACCGACCCTGTTCGGCATCATGGCTGTTGCTTTCGTCGTCACTCAATTCGCACCGGGTGGACCGGTCGAGCAGGTCATCGCCAGCCTGACCAACCAGGGCGGCAGCGACCGCCTCGGCAGCGGCGGCGGCGATGCAGGAGGCGGCGGCAATTTCGATGTGGCCGGCGATGTCGGTTCGAAGTACCGCGGCGCGCAAGGGCTCGATCCTGAATTCATCAAGAAGCTGGAAAAGCAATTCGGCTTCGACAAACCACCGCTCGAACGCTTCGGCATGATGCTATGGAACTATGCCCGCTTCGATTTCGGCGACAGCTATTTCCGTGACATCTCGGTTCTCGATCTGATCCTGGAGAAGATGCCGGTGTCGATCTCGCTTGGGCTGTGGATCACGCTGTTGTCCTATCTGATCTCGATCCCCCTTGGCATCCGCAAAGCGGTCAAGGACGGCTCCGCCTTCGACGTCTGGACCAGCGGCGTGATCATCGTCGGCTATGCCATACCGGCCTTCCTGTTCGGCATATTGCTGATGGTGCTGTTCGCGGGCGGTTCCTTCTGGGACTGGTTCCCACTGCGCGGCATCGTCTCCGACAATTGGGACCAATTGTCGTGGCCCGACAAGATCGTCGATTATTTCTGGCACATGACCTTGCCGCTGACGGCGCTGGTGCTGTCGGCCTTCGCGACGACGACGCTGCTGACCAAGAACTCCTTCCTGGAAGAGATACGCAAACAGTATGTGGTGACGGCCCGTGCCAAGGGCCTGTCGGAGCGGCGGGTGCTTTACGGACATGTGTTCCGCAACGCAATGCTGATCGTCATTGCCGGCTTTCCAGCGGCCTTCATCTCGGCCTTTTTCACCGGCTCGCTTTTGATCGAGAACATCTTTTCCCTCGACGGTCTCGGGCTGCTCGGTTTCAGGTCCGTGTTGGCGCGCGACTATCCGGTCGTGTTCGCCAACCTCTATATATTTTCGCTGCTTGGCCTGTTCGTGACGCTGTTGTCCGACCTGATCTACACATGGGTCGATCCGCGCATCGATTTCGAGCGGAGAGACGTCTGATGACGCAGGCTGCAGCCGAGATCACACCGATAAGGATCGCCCGCCCCTGGCTGTCGCCGCTCAACAAGCGGCGCTGGCAGAACTTCAAGGCCAACAGGCGCGGCTACTGGTCGTTGTGGATATTCCTCGCTCTGTTCGTGCTGTCGCTGTTTGCCGAACTGATCGCCAACGACAGACCGATCGTCGCCTACTACAAAGGCGAGATCCTGTTCCCGGTGGCGGTCGCCTACCCCGAGGAAAAATTCGGCGGCTTCTACGCCGTCACCGACTATCGCGACCCGGTCATCCGCGACGAGATCAACGCCAATGGCTGGATGATCTGGCCGCCAATCCGCTATTCCTACCGCACCGTCAACAATGCGATCCCCGACGCCGCTCCCGCAAAACCGTCATGGGAGTATGACGCGCAGAGGCGATGCAGCCAATATCCGCAAGGCGCTGCCGATCCTGACTGCATTGTCGGCAACTGGAACTGGCTGGGTACCGACGACCAGGCGCGCGACGTGCTGGCGCGCATCATCTACGGGTTTAGGATTTCCGTGCTGTTCGGGTTGATCCTGACTGCGGGTTCGTCGGTTATCGGCGTCGCCGCCGGCGCGCTGCAAGGGTATTTCGGCGGCTGGACCGACCTTCTCTTTCAACGCTTCATAGAAATCTGGTCGGCGATACCGCTGCTGTATCTGCTGCTGATCGTCGCCGCCATCCTGCCGCCGGGCTTCTTCATCTTGCTTGGGCTGATGCTGCTGTTCTCCTGGACGTCGCTTGTCAGCGTGGTGCGCGCCGAATTCCTGCGTGCACGCAACTTCGAATATGTCAACGCGGCCCGCGCGCTTGGTGTGTCCAACCGCACCATCATGCTGCGCCATCTTCTGCCTAATGCCATGGTGGCGACGCTGACCTTCATGCCTTTCCTGGTCAGCGCCTCGATCTCGACACTGACCTCGCTCGACTATCTCGGCTTCGGCCTGCCGCCCGGCACCGCGTCGCTCGGCGAACTGCTAAAACAGGCGCAGAGTAACCTCAATGCCCCCTGGCTCGGTATATCGGGCTTCATCGTCATCTCGCTGATGCTGTCGCTGTTGGTGTTCATCGGTGAAGCAACGCGCGATGCTTTCGACCCGCGCAAGGCGTTCCGATGAGCGAACTCCTGCTCTCCGTCCGCGATCTCAGCGTTGCCTTCACCCAAGGCGGCAACGAGTCGACCGCCGTCGACCACATCTCCTTCGATCTCGCCAAGGGCGAGACGGTGGCGCTTGTGGGCGAATCCGGTTCCGGCAAATCGGTCTCGGCGCTGTCGGTGCTGAAGCTTCTGCCCTACCCGACGGCCAGCCATCCCTCGGGCAAGATCCTGTTCCAGGGCGCCGACCTTTTGGCGATGAACGAAAAGCAGTTGCGCAGCGTGCGCGGCAACAAGATCACCATGATCTTCCAGGAGCCGATGACCTCGCTCAATCCGCTGCACACGATCGAGCAGCAGATCGTCGAGATCCTGGCGCTGCATCAGGGCATGGGCGACCGCCAGGCCAAGGCGCGCACGCTGGCGCTGCTCAACGAGGTCGGCATTCGCGAACCGGAAAAGCGGCTCGACGCCTATCCGCACCAATTGTCCGGCGGCCAGCGGCAGCGCGTCATGATCGCCATGGCGCTGGCCAACGAACCGGAACTGCTGATCGCCGACGAACCGACGACGGCGCTCGACGTCACCGTGCAGGCGCAGATCCTCGAATTGCTGGCGGAGTTGAAGAGCCGTAAGGGCATGTCGATGCTGTTCATCACCCATGATCTCGGCATCGTCCGCAAGATCGCCGACCGCGTCTGCGTGATGACCAAGGGCAAGATCGTCGAGACCGGACCGACGAAGGACATCTTCGCCAACCCGCAGCACGCTTATACCAAGCACCTGCTCGCCGCCGAGCCGAAAGGCAAGCCGCCGGCCGCCAACGACGCCGCCAAGCCGGTTATGACCGGCAAGGACATCAAGGTTTGGTTCCCGATCAAGAAGGGTTTCTTTCGCACCACCGTCGACAATGTGAAGGCGGTGGACGGCATCGACGTCACCGTGCGCGCCGGCCAGACCCTCGGCGTCGTCGGCGAATCCGGCTCCGGCAAAACGACGCTCGGCCTGGCGCTGGCGCGGATGATCTCATCGACCGGCACCATCCAGTTCAATGGCAGCGACATCAACCAGCTTTCCTTCAACGCCATGCGGCCGCTGCGCCGCGAGTTGCAGATCGTTTTCCAGGACCCGTTCGGCTCGCTCAGCCCGCGCATGTCGGTCTCGGAGATCATCGAGGAAGGCTTGAAGATCCACGAGCCGAAGCTGTCGCCCGACCAACGCGACGACAAGGTCGTCGCCGTGCTGAAGGAGGTCGGGCTCGATCCGGCGACCAGGAACCGCTATCCGCATGAATTCTCCGGCGGCCAGCGCCAGCGCGTCGCCATTGCGCGCGCCATGGTGCTCAATCCACGCTTCGTCATGCTGGACGAACCGACCTCGGCGCTCGACATGAGCGTGCAGGCGCAAGTGGTCGACCTCTTACGCAATCTGCAGGCCAAGCACGACCTTGCCTATCTGTTCATCAGCCACGATCTGAAAGTCATTCGCGCCCTTGCCAATGACGTCATCGTCATGCGCAATGGCAAGATCGTCGAAGCCGGCCCTTCCGAACAGATTTTCGAGCGGCCGCAGACCGACTATACGAAGGCGCTGATCTCGGCCGCGTTCAAGATCGAGACGGCGCCGGTCGGTATCGTCAGCGAATAACAGGGAATACAATCCGCAAATGGAAAAAGGCAAAATCCTGCTTGCCGTCACCGGCTTTCATCCGCAGCGCTGGCGCGAGCTGCTGTCGGCCGAGCGCGAAGTGGTGCTGGAGCCGGACGGCGCTTCGGATCCGTCGATCACCTATGCGGTGGTGTGGAAGCAGAAGCCGAACCTACTGAAATCGCTGCCCAATCTGCGCGCAATCTTCTCGATCGGCGCCGGCGTCGACCACATCTTCGCCGATCCCGGCCTGCCCGATGTGCCGATCGTCAAAGTGGTCGCCGAGAACCTGACGCAGTACATGACCGAATATGTCGTCTGGCGCGTGCTCGACCATCACCGCCAGGGCATGCTCTATCGTGCGCAGCAGCCGAAGAAGACCTGGCACGAACCGCCGCAGCGGCCGGCCGGTGACATCTCGGTCGGCATTATGGGGCTCGGCAATCTCGGCCGCGCGGCGGCATCGGTGCTGTTGTCGCTCGGCTTTGCCGTCAATGGCTGGTCGCGCAGCGACAAGGCCATGAAAGGCGTTGCGACCTATGCCGGAGAGGCCGGGCTGATCCCCTTCCTCAACGCCACCGACATACTGGTGGTGCTGTTGCCGCTGACGCCGGACACGCACGGCATCATCAATTACGGCGTGCTGAAGGAATTGCGCAAGCGAAACGGCCTCGGCGGCTCGGTGCTGATCAATGCCGGGCGCGGCCGGCTGCAGAAGGACGCCGACATCTTGCGAGCGCTGGACGACGGCACGCTGAAGGAGGCGAGCCTCGACGTGTTCGAGGTCGAGCCGCTGCCGAAGACCAGTCCGCTTTGGAGTCACCCGAAAGTGTTCGTGACGCCGCACGCAGCGGCGACCTCCGACCCTGTCCACCTGGCGCCGAGCATGTTGCGGCAGATGGATGCCTTCGAGCGCGGCGAAAAGCTTGATAACGTGGTCGACCGCAAGGCGGGGTACTGAGGAAGTTCAGGTTCAGCTCGGCAGGGTGAACTTCTTCTGTTTGTTGGGCTTGCCGCAGTCGCGGCGGACGATCGAGCGGTTCATGGCGTCGATCTTGCCACTTGCCAGATCAGTATCGCGCTTGCTTTTGGAGCGCATATCCGGCGTGAACGGGCCGAAGCCCATCGCCGGATTGGAGAAGCTCGGCTTGGCGTCCGTCGACAGATGGTATTGCTGCGCCAGTTCGTTGCGTTGCGCCAGCAACTGGTCGCAAGGCACGTTGTCATATTGCAGCGACGATTGCACGTCCTGGTCCTGCCGCTCCGACATCGAACTGCCCATGCAGCCGGTCATTGCCAGGCAAGACACCAAGACCATCATGTTCCAGCGCATGTGTTCCTCCTCAATGCCTGCCGAGGGCTTTTCCCGGCTTGTATCCTACCTGATGCCGCGCCAGCCGCAAAAATCCTATTCACGTTTTCGAACAAGACGAGACATCAACCCTTGGACGAGGGCACCGCCAGCGCGGCAAGCCCGTCGACCGGCTGGCGGCGATCCCAGCGGATGACGGTCGGCTGCATCGACAGCACCGACAGGCCGTTTGCGGCAAGCACCCGCTCGACATAGGCTTGAGAATGGGCGTAGCGACGAGACGGCTGCAGCGCGAAACCGGCGTCGCCGCCCGCCCCGCCCTTGGCTGGCTTTTCGACGGAAAAGGCAAACAGGCCATTGGTGGCCAGAATGCCCGCGACGGTCTTCATCACGCGATCGAGCGCGCCGACATAGATGAACACGTCGGCCGCCACCACCAGATCGGCTTTCGGTCCGGCATAGGCGAAATCCTGCAGGTCGGCCTTGGCGAGCAGGTCGTAGACGCCTTTGGCGCGGGCCTTTTTCAGCATGGCGGCGGAGATGTCGTAGCCCTCCAGCCGTTCGGCGACCGGCCGCAGTTTCTCGCCCATCAGACCGGTGCCGCAACCAAGGTCGAGCGCCAGCGAAAAGCGGCCCGCCCTTGCCGCTCGAATGGCGCGATCGAGAAACTCCGGCAGCCGGTAGCCGAGCTTGCCGACCAGCGAATCTTCGAAAGTTTCGGCATAGTGGTCGAACAGCGTTTCGACGAAGGCGCTGGGTGGCGCCGCGGCAGCCGGCGCCTTGCCGATCAGTTGCAGCTTCAGCGCAGCGCCAAGGCGATCCGCCGGGTCCAGTTTCAGCGCCGTCGCCCAGGCCTGCGTCGCCAGGTCGAGCAGCCCCGTTGCCTCCTGCATCTCGCCCAGGCGGAACCAGCCCGCCGCCCATTGCGGCGCCAGTTCCAGCGCGCCGAGCAGCAGCTCCGCCGCTGCCGCGTGCTCGCCCGAGCCGAAAAGCATCTCGGCATAGTCGGCGCGACGGTCGGCGGTCAGGTCGCCGGACGAGATTTTCAGCGGTTGCATGGCGATGGCCCCGCCGGCTGATGCGGCCGGTGGCTGGCTGTAGGCCGAGTCAGCAGTCTCTTGCAACAGGCTTCCCGCGCTGGAATTAGCCACTATCTTGAGTGGATGCGCGCCAGCGAACTGCTTCATCCCCGGCCTGAAGGCCTTTATTGCCCATCCGGCGATTTCTTCATCGACCCGGTGCGGCCAGTCGACCGGGCGTTGATCACGCATGGCCATTCCGACCATGCCCGCTCCGGCCATCGTTCGGTGCTGGCGACGCAGCAGACGCTCGACATTATGGGGTTGCGTTATGGCGAGGATTTTGCCGGGACAACGCAAGCGGCCGTGCTTGGCGAAGCTATGGCGCTGAACGATGTCAGCGTCACCTTCCATCCGGCCGGCCATGTGCTGGGCTCGGCGCAGATCGCGGTCGAGCACAAGGGCAGGCGCATCGTCGCCTCCGGCGACTACAAGCGCCAGAAGGACGCGACCTGCGCACCGTTCGAACCGGTCCAATGCGATGTGTTCATCACCGAGGCGACCTTCGGCCTGCCGGTGTTTCACCATCCGCCCGACACGGAGGAGATCGCCCGGCTGCTCAAATCGGCGGCGCAGTTTCCCGAGCGATCGCATCTGGTCGGCGCCTATGCGCTGGGCAAGGCACAGCGGGTGATGCGGCTGCTGCGCGATGCCGGTTATGACAGACCGATCTATATCCACGGCGCGCTGGCCAAGCTCAGCGAATATTACCAGAGCCAGGGCATCGACCTCGGCACGCTGGAGCCGGCAACCGTCGACAGCGGCGGCAAGCAGGATTTCACCGGGGCCATCGTTGTCGGCCCTCCATCGGCCTTCGCCGACCGCTGGGCGCGGCGCTTTCCCGACCCGATCTCATGCTTCGCCTCGGGCTGGATGCGCATCCGCCAGCGCGCCAAGCAAGGCGGCGTCGAACTGCCGCTGATCATTTCCGACCATGCCGACTGGGATGAACTGACCGCTACCGTCAAGGAGACGGGCGCCGGCGAAATCTGGGTGACGCACGGCCGCGAGGAAGCGCTGGTGCGCTGGTGCGAGCTGGAAGGCATCGCCGCCAGGCCACTGCACCTTGTGGGCTATGAGGACGAGGGCGATTGATGGTGATTTTTGATCCAGAAATCGCCGGCGCGGCGATCCTTCCCACCCCCCTCTGGCCTGCCGGCCATCTCCCCCGCAAGGGGGGAGATCAGATGTCACCTCCGCTTTCGCCAATCGCCAACCTCGCAAGATGGGCGGCAAGATCAAGGCTGCCAATCTCCCCCCTTGCGGGGGAGATGTCCAGCAGGACAGAGGGGGGTGTGCCAGAGCGCAAACCTCTGCCGTCAACGCGGTCCTTGCATCCATGAACCGCTTTGCCGAACTCCTCGACCGCTTGGTGCTGACGCCGTCGCGCAATGGCAAGCTGACGCTGCTCGTCGACTATTTCCGCAGCGTCGAGGACCCCGACCGCGGGCTGGCGCTGGCGGCGATCACCGGCGACCTCAACATTGCGGCGGTCAAGCCGGCGATGCTGCGCACGCTGGTCACCGAGCGCATGGATCCGGTGCTGTTCGGCTATTCCTACGACTATGTCGGCGACCTCGCTGAAACCGTGTCGCTGGTCTGGCCGCAAACGCCGGGACATATCCCCAACCGGGAGCCGACGCTTGGCGACGTCGTGACAAAGCTGCAGGCGGCGAGCCGCTCGGACGGACCCAAGGTGCTGGCCGGGCTGCTCGACAGCGCCGGCATTTCGGCGCGCTTTGCCATCATCAAGCTGGTCACCGGCGGCTTGCGCATCGGCGTTTCGGCGCGGCTGGCCAAACAGGCGCTGGCCGATTTCGGCAAGGTCGATGTCGCCGAGATCGAGGAGCTGTGGCACGGGCTGACGCCGCCCTATATCTCGCTGTTCGCGTGGCTGGAAGGCAAGGCCGAGAAGCCGAAGCGGACCGCACTTGCCCTGTTCAGTCCGGTGATGCTGTCGAACCCAGTCGGCGACGGCGACCTCGAAAAGCTCGATCCGGCCGCCTATGCCGCGGAATGGAAATGGGACGGCATCCGCGTTCAGGCGGTGTGCGAGCGCGGCGTGCGCCGGCTCTATTCGCGCACCGGCGACGATGTGTCCGGCGCATTCCCCGATCTCGCCCAGGCGATGAATTTTTCCGCCGCGCTCGACGGCGAATTGCTGGTCGGCGAGCCCGCGGCGACCGGCACGTTTTCGGACCTGCAACAGCGGCTCAATCGCAAGAGCGTGGCCCCGAAGATACAGCAGCAATACCCGGCCTTCATGCGCTGCTACGATGCGCTGCAGATCAACGGCGAAGATTTGCGCGCGCTACCTTTCCGCGAGCGGCGGGCCCGTCTTGAGGCCTTCATCACAACGCTGGACCCGCACCGTTTCGATCTGTCGCCATTCGTCGAATTCCGGGATTGGCAAACGCTGGAGGAACTGCGCCGCGCGCCGCCGCACCCGATTATCGAAGGCGTGATGCTGAAGCGCTGGGATTCGCCCTATCTCGCGGGACGGCCGAAAGGGCCGTGGTTCAAGTGGAAGCGCGATCCGCACACGGTCGATGCTGTGCTGATGTATGCGCAGCGCGGCCATGGCAAGCGGTCGAGCTTTTATTCCGACTATACGTTCGGCGTCTGGTCGGGGCCGGAAGGCGCGGAGGAATTGGTGCCGGTCGGCAAGGCCTATTTCGGCTTCACCGACGAGGAGTTGAAGCAGATCGACAAATTTGTCCGCGACAATACGGTCGAGCGTTTCGGCCCGGTGCGCTCGGTGCGCGCCGACCGCAGCCAAGGCCTGGTGCTGGAGGTGGCGTTCGAAGGTCTCAACCGTTCGACCCGCCACAAATCCGGCGTTGCGATGCGATTTCCCCGCATCTCACGGCTGCGCTGGGACAAGCCGACCGCCGAAGCCGACCGCATCGAGACGCTGCAGGCGCTGCTTGATCGCTAGGCGGCGCTTACGGTTCGATCGAAACGCGGATCTCGTAGATGTCGACCGCCTTGCCCTGCTTGTCGAAGTCGGAGTTGATGGCGATGCTGCCGGCCGCGCCCGGGGGCTTGTCGGGGAATTTCACGTCGAACAGATATTCGTTACGCTGCTGGCCGACCGCATAGCGCTTGCGGCCGCAGTCGCCGAGATCGCCGAAATTGCAGTCGACGGAGATCTGCGTGTCCTTGCCGTCCTCGGCGCGGGCGACGATGTCGAACACGGCATGTTTGCCGGCAAGCTTCTCCAGCACGCCCTGCCCGACATCGAAGCTGATGGCCGAGCCGGAAGCACCGGAGCGGATGCGCAGGAAGGAGCCGGTGTCGTCCTGCACGACATCGGCCTTGGCGTCGGACGGGGTCGCCACATGCGTTGGATCGGTGGGTGTAAACACGTTGATCCAGTCGCGCGTCTGTTCGGCGACACCAGGCTGCTGCGGCTCAGTTGTATCGGCAGGCGGCGTGAAGTCGTCATCGTCGACGGTCGGCGGCGCTTCGGGCGGCGCCGTGTCGAGCTGCGCCGGCGTCTTGAAGACCCCGGTCTGCACGGCGAAATAGAGGCCGATGCCGGCGGCGGCGAGCAACGTCACGCCAAAGAAGATCGCCGTCAGCGGCAGGCGGCGGCCCCTTATCCGCCTTTCATCACGGTCAGGCGCCACTTCCGCCGCGGCCTCGGCCGGCGCGGAATCGGCCATATCGATCGCCGGGGCGCCGGGCAGCGTGGCGTCAGGCATGATGTCGGGGACGACCGGCAGCACGCGCGAACGCGGCGCGTCGGATGCCTCGGGCTGAACCGGTTCATCAACGACGATCGCCGGCGACGGTCCGGCCGCGACACCTGTCGGGGCATCGACCGCGGGCGCTTCGGCGGCGCCCTGTACGGCGTCTTGCGGCTGCGCAACGCGTTGCGTCAGCGCGGTATCTTGTGTCTGCGCAGCGCTCTGCGTCTGCGCAGCGCTCTGCGTCTGCGCGGCGACATCGGGGACCGCGGGCAGGAATTCGGATTCGATCTCGGCGATCTTTTCCTGCACCGCCTTGCGGCGCTTGATGGCGGCTTCCACCGTCACGCCGGGATTGGCCTGGAGCACGCGGTCGAGCGCCGCGAAAGCCGACCGATAGACCCGCTCGCGAAATGCCCGGTCCTCGGCGTTGCCTTTCTCGAAGGCGTTGCGGATCGCTTTTTCGATCGCGTCCAAGCGAATTCCCCTGTCCGTTCGCTTACATTGCCATGATCGTTAGCCGCAGGCGACCAATCAATCAACGGGCGAGCGCCCGCATTCTGCCTTACAGGCCTGTTCAACGCTCATTTCGATGCCTTTTAGCAATAAAATCAGTCCGTTTGCCGCCTTGCCGGGCGATTTGCGCGCAGTCCGGCGCGACGTCTCCGCGTAATCGAAAAAGCAAACGAGGCGATGGCTTATTCCGCGCCAATGGAAAATGACGGGACGAATTGCCGGATCCAGCCTTGAAATCACGGTTGCCCATCTTGAATTAGCGGCCGGTTGAGTCTATCACCCAGCCGATCCTGGAGGCTTCGCGCTTCCTGGGCCGCTTTAGCTCAGTTGGTAGAGCACATCATTCGTAATGATGGGGTCAGGTGTTCGAGTCACCTAAGCGGCACCAGTTCTCCATCCGACGCAAGCGTGACGGCAGGTGCAAGGCTAATGCACGTCACTCCCTACGCCAACACCGGCACTTCCTGTCTGCCTCGTCGACATGCGCCATATGGCCGCCGCCACAGGATTGCGTCGTCAGACGCTTGACCATCGACTATGCTGCATCGCGCAAGATCGACAGCCTAGAGAACCCGACAATACAAGCATGATTTATAAGATACAAAACCACTATCTTAGAATAATCTTCGTCAATTTTGACCTATATCAGACACTCCGGATTATAGTTGTGTAATTAAACCGTGCCTTTCTGACATGGTACTACTGCTCATGCAGCATTGCGGACGTGAAAAACCCTCAGCGACGCAACGCACTCGCAAATCATACCCATTTTTAGCCCTAACTCACACAAATATTACAGCTCGATAGATATTTTGTGTTGCACTGCACCATTGCCCGGTTGCACCATTTCTTGGGGGATTGGTACTGGGAAGTGCGCCGTGGAGGATTCCGCCAAGTTGATCAGCTTGAATTTTTCGCTGGCCAGCACCGATTTCGAGGCTGCCCCGCGCACAAGGCGCGGGTTTGATGTTGTCGGCGCACTCTCGACGCTGGCAGGCCTCGACCTGAGGCCCGGAATGCAGGGCCGCTGGCTTCATCGGAGATTTCAGACCGGCGGAAATGGCTGATGGCGGTCGCGCGTGACAATCAGTTGGACGCTCTGCGCGCCATCGCTGTCACGATGGTTCTCTATTCCCATTTCCTTGCACCCAACGGGTCCTCCTTTTGGGGCCACATCGGGGTGCGGCTTTTTTTTGTGCTGAGCGGCTTCCTGATCACACGACTGCTGCTCGAAGCGCGCGCCGCGGCCGAATTCAAAGCCGGCCCTGCATTGAGTTCCTTCTACATCAGGCGCGCGCTGCGCATATTCCCGCCCTATTTCGCCGTGCTTGGGTTCGTCTGGCTGACCGATCTGGAGCAGTCCAGTGGATCGCTCGTCTGGCATGCGCTTTACCTGTCGAATTTTTGGTACGCGCTGCGCAACGAATGGACGCCCTGGCTACTCTGCCATTTCTGGAGCCTGAGCATCGAGGAGCAGTTCTATATCGCCTGGCCGCTGGTCGTGCTTCTCGCACCCCGCCGGCGGGTGGAAGCGATCACTATCGGCGTCATCCTGTTGTCGCTGGCCTATCGCTTCTACTGGCCGATCACCGCCACCCCGGCGCTAGCGCGCGACCTGCTGCCGCCAGCATCGATGGACGCGCTGGCGTTTGGTGCTTTGCTTGCCTGCCGGCGGACCAGAGGCGCCGGCCTGCCGCAATGGATGCGGCTAGGCTGGCCAGCCCTTGCGGCTGTCTTCCTGGCGATTGAGTGGCTTATCCCTGCGCCGGCCGATCCTATGCTGGAATGGGCCCGCTGGGCGTTGCTGCAGATCCTGCCCCTGGTGCCGCTGGTGGCCGTTGTCGCCGCCTGTTCAGCCGGCCTTGGCGGCGTCCTCGGCAGGGTTTTCGAACTGCCACCGCTGCTGTCACTGGGCCGCATCAGCTACGGCGTCTATCTTTACCATCCGATCCTTCTGTCGCTCGCCGTCAAGTCACAGCCCTGGATCCCGCTCAATGTCTCGGAGCAGGGGCCAGGGCGTTTCCTGGTCGCGAGCGCCGCCACGATCGCCGTCGCTTCGATCTCGTGGACGGCTTTCGAAAAGCCGCTCAACGGCCTCAAGCGCCGCTTCCCCTATGTAGCGCGCCGCCGCTCCCAGGCACGCTCTGGCGATGCCGGCTGGCTCGGCAGGGCGGCGGACGCCTATCCCGGCGGATCCCCCGATGGCCGCGCCGCACTCGAACTCCGGCGAACGGATGCGCAGAGATGACCACCGCGCCGCTCGTCTCCGTCCTGCTGCCGGTCTACAATGCCGGGCCTTATCTCACCGCTGCGCTGGAGAGCATTCTGCGGCAAGACTACGATCGCCTGGAGGTCATCGCTATCGATGACGGATCGACTGACAACTCGCTCGAGATTCTCGAACGATACCGCCGGGCAGACAATCGCGTTTCTGTCATCTCGCGTGAGAACCGCGGCCTCGTCGCCACCCTCAATGAAGGGCTACGACTGGCCCAGGGCGAGCTTGTTGCGCGAATGGATGCGGACGATGTCGCCTATCCCCGGCGCCTCTCGCGCCAGGTCGCACTGTTCGAGCGGCGGCCCGATCTCGGCTTCTGCGGCGCCTGCGTTGATACCTTGCTTCACGGCCGTATCGCCAAAGGCAGGCTAGACCCGGTGTTCCGGCTCGGCCGGCTCGACATATTGTCGATGTTCTTTACGATATTCTTACATCCGACGGTGATCTACAACAGGAATGTCATTGGGAACAACGATCTCTATTACGATCCCAAATATAGACATGCCGAGGATTTTGATCTCTTCAGACGGCTTGCCGGCCGTTTCCCGGCGACCATATTGCCCGATAGCCTGCTCGTCTATCGCATCCATGCGGGAAGCGTAACCATGCGGCATGCCAAGGAAATGCGCAGGACGCATTTGCGGATCGTGGCCGAAAATCTCGAGCGTGAGGGGCTTGCGGAAACCACAGCGGATCTGCGCGACATCGGCGAGGCCGTCTCTTTCGACACGGTTTCGCGCGCAGCCGATTTCATCCGTGCGCTCGAAGAGCGGATTTCCGAGCTGCCGACCGACACACGGCCAAGCTTCGAGGCAGGCGCGCTGAACCTGTTCTATTTCCTCTACCAACTCGTCGGCGACGAAGGAGAACCGCCGCTGACCCACGAATTGCTCACGCGGACGGCGAGATGGAATTTCATCCGGCGCCGCGAACAATATGCGCTGCGTCCCGGCGTCTGGGCGCCTTGGCTCAGCCTGCTCTCGATAAGGGCCGGAAAGCGGGCGGACGCGGTGGCCTACTTCTTCAAAACCACGCCGGCCGAAGCGGTGCTTGCGCGTTATCAGCGGGGACTGGTATGACCGACAGGCCCCACCCGCTCCTGCGCGATCACCAGTTTGCGAGTGCGCCGGTCCCGACATCTCCCCGATCGGAGCGGCCGTCGCTCGAGGTCAGTTTCATCGTCTGCACGCGCGACCGCGCCGCTGTGCTGGAGGCTTGCATAGCCTCGATCCAGGCCGCATGCCGGGTGCACGCCACCTTCGCGGCAGAGTTGGTGGTGGTCGATAATGGTTCACGGGACGGCACGTCAAAGCGGCTGGCCGCTATCGCCGAAACTTCCGACATCCCAGTCACAGCCGTCTCGGAGACTCGCCCCGGACTAGCCGCTGCCCGCAATGCCGGATTGGCGCGAGCGCGAGGCCGCGTGCTGGTCTTCGTCGACGACGACTGCAAGCTCGACCGCGACTATCTCCGCGACCTGGAGCGGCACTACCGGAGTGGCGAGAAGTGGCTGATCCGCGGCGGCCGGGTCGAACTCGGTGATGCCCGGGACCTGCCCTTCACCATAAAGCTCTGCGAGGCAAGCGAGCGGCTGACCCCGGCGGTCCACCCCGGCGGCTTCGTGCTCGGCTGCAACATGACCATGCACCGCGACGTCGCGGCCCGCATCGGGTCGTTCGACGAACGCTTCGGCGCTGGCGGCCCGCTACGCTCGGCTGAAGATACTGATTATCTCGTGCGGGCGATGCTGCTCGGCATGCCGGTCGAGTATGTGCCCGACATGACGGTCTTGCATCATCACGGCCGGCGAGACCGCAAATCGATCGACAGGCTGCACCGCGACTATAGCCTCGGTAATGGTGCGCTGTGCCTGAAACATGTCCGCCACGCCCCTTGGCTGCTTCGCCATGTCTATTGGTCCGCGCGGGCCGCGTTCAGGGAACTGGCGGGCCGTCCTCGCTTTGACCGCGACCTCGATCTGTCGCACTGGCCTATTGTCGTAATGAATCTGGCAGGTGCCGCCAGATTTGCGCTGCTCGTCATGATGGGATGGCCAAAACGGCTGCCGCTGCGCCACGACCGAGAAGCCAGCGAAGCCAATGCGGAGGCCAGAGCGCGATAATGTCACTGATTCCGTCAGCCCTGCCAATGCTGCGCCGCGCGCTTGGTGGCAGGCTGTTGCGGCTCGTTCCCGTCGTGGTGGGGCTCGGGCTTGCGGGCGCCGCGCTGGAAGGCCTCGGCATCGGTCTCATCATTCCGCTGCTCGGCATCATTATGGGACGTGGCGAAACATCAGGCATGGCCGGTTTCTCCGCCCTCCTCCAGCAGGTTGGAGCGGACCTCGGCGAGCGCCAGCGGCTGATCGCCATTTCGGCCGCGATCCTCGGTTCGATCGTACTGAAAAATGTCTTTGCCTTCGCCAACACTCTGCTGACCAGCTACATCTACGGCAAGGCAGGTTATTCGATCCGTAGCGCACTGTCGGAGCAGTTGCTCAGGGTCGGCTACCCCTTTTTCCTGCAGCAAAGCCCCGGGCGGCTGCTCAACATCATCTCCAACGAATCCTGGCGAGCATCCGACGCTATCCAGGCCCTGCTCGGCGCGATCGTCAGTGCCTCGGCCGCCGTCATCCTGCTCGCCTTCCTCCTGCTCCTCTCTTGGCAGATGACGCTGCTGGTGACTCTAGGGCTGGCGCTTGTCCAGCTGGCGCACGGGGTTTTGTCGTCCAATCTGAAGGCGCCGAGCCGCAGCGTCGTCTCGCGCAACAGCGCACTGGCGTCGCAGATGCTGCATCTGGTGCATGCCGGGCGCCTGATTCGCATCTTCGGGCAGGAGAACCGTGAAAAGGCGGTCTTCGCCAAAGCGTCCGACGGGGTGCGGCGGGCGGCTTTCGTGCTTTCAATCCGCCAGGGCGTCTTGCCGCCACTGACCGAGGTATTGCACGCGATGCTGTTCCTGGCGGTGGTGATCGGAGCCTGGCTGGCGAATGTAAGCTTCCCGCTGACCGTCGCCTTCCTCATCCTGCTCTACCGACTGCAGCCGCATATGCGGGCCTTGCAGATGTCCTGGAGTCAGTTGCAAGGCATGAGCGGCTCGCTGGAGGAGGTACAATGGCTGCTCGATCCTTCCGACAAGCCCGAGGCGCCGCAGGGCAGCCTGCCGTTCGACGGCTTGCGCCAAGGGATCAGCTTCGATGATGTGAGCTTCGCCTATTCCGGTCCCCTGTCAGGCCCCGACGCGCGCGAGGCGGTGCTGCATAAGGCGGTGTTCGACATCCGCAGCGGCCGCTCGACGGCGCTGATCGGCCGCTCGGGCGCCGGCAAGACGACGATCGTCAATCTCCTGTGCCGCTTCGTCAAACCCGACAGCGGCAGGATCCTCGTCGATGGGGCACCGCTCGATGAAGTGGACCCAAGCCAATGGCGGCGGAACATTGCCTTGGCCAGTCAGGAGCTGGAACTGGTCGATGGCACCATTTTTGAAAACATTATCTACGGCTACGACACGGCGTCGGCCAGCGACGCCATGCGCGCCGCAAGGCTGGCCGAGGCACATCAATTCATCGAGCACCTGCCGCAGGGCTACGCGACACTGGTCGGATACCGGGGCATCAACCTGTCAGCCGGACAAAGGCAAAGGATCGCCCTGGCGCGGGCGCTGGTGCGCGATCCCGATATTCTCATCCTCGACGAAGCCACCAGTGCGGTGGATGGGTTGTCAGAAGCCGCTATTGTCGAGACGCTGAAATCGCGGGCCGGCCGCCGCACCACCATTGTCATCAGTCATCATTACAGCACCATATCGTTCTGCGACGACGTGGTGATCTTGAGCCGCGGTCGGGTGAAAAAACAGGCCCCCTTCGCAACCCTGGCAATGCTCAGCATGGACGAGCTTTACCAGCACGGAGCGGGTGAGTGATGGGGCGCACCCCAACCTGCGACGCGGCTTGCGCCCGGCAGCTCGCAGATCGCGATCAATCCTGCCGGCAAACCACCGCCGCGACGCATTTCCGATTGTTCAAAAACAATTCTCGGTGAGAGGTCAGGCGGCCTTCTTCTTCGCCAGCCGCGCCTTGATCGAGGCGACGTCGGCGCGCGGCGTCGCGGCGAACAGCGTCCTGGTGTAGTTGTGCTTGGGGTCGGCGAAGACCTCCTCGCGCGAGCCGTATTCGACGGCTTCGCCGAAATACATCACCATCACATCGTCGGCGATGTAGCGCACGACCGACAGATCGTGGCTGATGAAGACATAGGTCAGCTGGAATTCGTCCTGCAGGTCGGCGAGCAGGTTGAGCACCTGCGCCTGCACCGAAAGATCGAGCGCGGAGACCGGTTCGTCAAGCACCAGCAGGCTCGGGTTCAGCATCAGCGCGCGGGCAATGGCGATGCGCTGGCGCTGGCCGCCCGAGAACATGTGAGGATAGCGATTGTAGTGCTCGGTTCCGAGGCCGACTTTCTTCAGCATCCTCATGGCGAGGTCGCGCCGCTCTTCGGCCGGCTTGTCGGTGTTGATGAGCAGCGGCTCGCCCAGCACATCGCCGATCTTTTGGCGCGGATTGAGCGATCCGTAAGGGTTCTGGAAGACGATCTGCACCTTGCGGCGCATCTCCCTGGTCAGGCCGTTCCTTGCGATGTCGACCTTGTTGCCGTCGATGAACAGTTCGCCCGACGTTGCCGGATCGATCAGCGTGATGATGCGCGCCAGCGTTGACTTGCCGCAGCCCGATTCACCGACGATGGCCAGCGTCTTGCCCTTGTCGACGCTGAACGAGACGCCCTTGACCGCATGCAAGGTGCGCGCGCCGCGAAACAGGCCGCCGCCGACGTGATAGTCGCGCACGATGTCCTTGCCTTCGACGACCTTGATGCTCATCAGACGCCCCCGGCAGCTGGTTCGAACAGCATGTCCGAGACGGTCGGCAGCCGGTCGCCGACGGCATTATCCGGCAGCGCCGACAACAGCGCGCGGGTGTAATTGCTCTTCGGCGATTCAAACAGCGACAGCACGTCGGCCTCTTCCATCTTGCGGCCCTTGTACTGGACGATGACGCGGTCGGCCGTCTCGGCGACCACGCCCATATTGTGGGTGATCATGATCAGGCCCATGCCGTATTTAACCTGCAGCGACACGAGCAGGTCGAGGATCTGCTTCTGGATGGTGACGTCGAGCGCGGTGGTCGGCTCGTCGGCGATCAGAAGCTTCGGATTGCAGGCGATGGCGATGGCGATCATCACGCGCTGGCACTGGCCGCCCGACATCTGGTGCGGAAACGAGTTCAGCCGTTCGGCCGGCTCGGCAATGCCGACCTGCGTCAGCAATTCGATGGCGCGCTCGCGACGCTGGGCCTTGTCCATGCCCATATGGAAGCGCAGCACCTCCTCGATCTGAAAGCCGACGGTGAAGCACGGATTGAGACTGGCCATCGGCTCCTGGAAGATCATCGACATGTCCTTGCCGACGATCTTGCGCCGGTCGGCCGGGCTCATCTTCAGGAGATCGCGGCCGTTGAAGCTCATCTCGTCGGCAGTGACCGTCGCCGTCCACGGCAACAGCCCCATCACAGCCAACATCGACACCGACTTGCCGGAGCCGGATTCGCCGACGATGGCCAGCACTTCACGTTCGTTCACATGGAGCGAGACGCCATCGACCGCGCGGAACGGGCCGGATGCGGTCTGGAACTCGACGACGAGATTGCGGATGTCGAGCAGCGCCATTACGACCTCCTCAGCTTCGGATCGAGCGCATCGCGCAGACCGTCGCCGATCAGGTTGATGGCAAGCACGGTGATGAGGATGGCCAGACCGGGGAAGGTCACCACCCACCAGGCGCGCAGGATGAATTCACGCGCCGAGGCGAGCATGGTTCCCCATTCCGGTGTCGGCGGCTGGGCGCCAAGGCCGAGAAAGCCGAGAGCGGCCGCCTCCAGGATGGCGTTGGAGAAGGACAGCGTGCCCTGGACGATCAGCGGCGCCAAGCAGTTGGGCAGGATGGTGCGCAGCATAAGCCTTATATGGCCGGCGCCGGCGACCTTGGCGGCGACCACATATTCGCGGCTCTTTTCGGCCATGACGGCAGCGCGCACCAGACGGGCAAAGTGGGGTTGCAGGACAAGCGCGATGGCCAGCATGGCGTTGAACAGGCCGGGGCCGAGGATGGTGACCAGAACCAGCGCCAAGAGCAGCGACGGGAAGGACAGGATCAGATCCATGACCCGCATGATCGCCACGTCGACCCAGCCCCGGAAATAGCCGGCCAAAAGGCCCAGCGTGATGCCGCCGACAAGCGCCAGCGTGACCACGACGGCGCCGATGAGCAGCGAGAAACGCGCGCCATAGAGCAGGCGCGAGAGCATGTCGCGGCCGACGGCGTCGGTGCCAAGCAGATATTCCATGCTGCCGCCTGCCTGCCAGGCCGGCGGACGCAGGAAAGCTGTCTTGTCCTGGATGTCGGGCGCATAGGGTGCCAGCAGCGGTGCAAAGAGCGCGGCCAGCACCAAAAGGATGAAGACGAACAGGCCGATGACGGCGCCGCGGTTTACCGAGAAATAGTGCCAGAAGGTCCTGAAGCCGGTCAGACGGTCAGGGTTGCCGGCGGCCATCGGGGCGATTTCGGTCGACTGGCTCATCACGCCGCCCTGATGCGCGGGTTGATGACGGCATAAAGCACGTCGACAATCAGGTTCACCGCCATGACGATAAGGGCGATCAACAGCAAGCCTGACTGCACGACGACATAGTCGCGCTTGGATATGGATTCGACCATCCACTTGCCGATGCCCGGCCAGGCGAAGATGGTTTCTGTGAGAATGGCGCCGGCGAGCAGGGTACTGACCTGCAGGCCGATGGTGGTGACCACCGGGATCAGCGCATTGCGCAGCGCATGCACGCCGATGACGCGGGACGACGACAGGCCCTTGGCGCGGGCGGTCCGCACATAGTCTTCGCCCAGCACTTCGAGCATGGCCGAGCGCGTCTGGCGCGCGATCACCGCCAGCGGGATGGTGCCGAGCACAATTGTCGGCAGCACCAGGTGACTCAATGCCGAGCGGAAAGCATCCCACTTGCCGTAGAGCAGGCTGTCGAGGGTCAAGAAGCCGGTGATCGGCTTGATAAAGAACTGAAGGCCGATGCGGCCTGAAACCGGGGTCCAGCCGAGATAGCCGGAGAAAAAGATGATCAGCAGCAGGCCCCACCAGAAGATCGGCATGGAATAGCCGACGAGGGCGGTGCCCATAAGCCCCTGGTCGAACCAGGAGCCGCGTTTGACCGCAGCAATGATGCCGGCCGGGATGGCCAGCACCATGGCGAAGATCATGGCGAAGACTGAGAGCTCGATGGTTGCCGGGAAGAGCGTCATGAAATCTTCGATGACCGGCCGCTTGGACGAAATCGACACGCCGAAATTACCGGTCGCGGCATCGCGAACATAATGCGCGTATTGCTGCCAGATCGGCAAATTGTAGCCGAACTGTTCCTTCAGTTCCGCGTAACGCTCGGGCGACACGCCATGCTCGCCGGCCATGGCAAGAATGGGATCGCCGGGCAGCAGCCTGACGAAAGCGAAGGCGCAGATGGTGATGCCGATCAGCGTCGGCAGCACCAAGACGATTTTGTTTAGGAGATATCGGAGCATCTTGAAAAGCGGGCGGCGCCTGATTGCGCGCCGCCCGCCTAACAGTTCTATTCGGCCTTGTCGACGCCGTCGAAGCGATGAATGCCGAGCGGGTCCATCATGAAGCCGCTGACATTCTTGCGCACGACTGCGTAGACTTGGCTGTGTGCCATGAGGAAGGCCGGAGCCTGCTTCTGGAAGACAACCTGCGCCTCTTCATAGAGCTTGGTGCGTTCGGCCTGGTCGCTGGTCTTCTTGGCCTTCTGGATCAGATCCTCGAAGTCCTTGTCGCACCAGCTGGAGTAGTTCGACACGCCGATGGCCGAGCAGGCGAACAGCGTGGCGAAGAAATTGTCCGGATCGCCATTGTCACCGGTCCAGCCGATCTGGAAGGCGCCCGGGCGCTCCTTCTTCTTGCCTTCTTCGCGGTACTTCGTCCACTCGTAGCTGACGATCTCCGCCTTGACGCCGACCTTGGCCCAGTCAGCCTGGATCAGTTCCGCGGCGCGCTGGAAGTTCGGGTTGTAGGGACGGACGCGGTCGGAGGCCCAAAGCTGGATCTCCTTCAATCCGGCATCGGCCAGCACCTTCTTGGCTGCTTCCGGATCATAAGCGTCGGACTTCACGTCCTTGTTCCACGACCACATGGTCGGCGGGATCAGGTTTACGGCCGGCGTGGCGCCGGCGTCCTGGAACAGCGACTTGATGAGCGATTCCCGATCGATCGCCTGGTTGAGCGCATGGCGCACTTCAGGCTTGTCGAGCGGCGGGATGGTGGTGTTGTAGCTCATATAGCCGATGTTGAGGCCAGCCTGATCCATCAGGGTCACGTCGGCGTTGGCCTTGATCGTGCCGATGTCGGCAGGATTCGGATAGGGCGCGATATCGCATTCGCCGGCGAGCACCTTCTGGATGCGGGCGGTGGCATCAGGCGTGATCGCGAAGACGAGATCGTCGATCTTTTCCTTGCCCTTGAAGTAGTCCGGGTTGGCCGCATAGCGGATGACCGAATCCAGCTGGTAGTCGACGAACTGGAACGGACCTGTACCGACCGGCTTGGTCGAGAAGTCGGCCATCTTGCCGTCTTTTTCCAGCTGGTCGGCATATTCCTTCGACACGATCGAGGCGAAGTCCATGCCGAGATTGGCCAGCATCGGCGCGTTCGGCTCGGTCAGCGTCAGCTTCACGGTCAGGTCATCGACCTTTTCCCACTTGGCGACGTATTTCGGCATGTCCATGCCGGTGTAGTAGTCCCAGGTCAGGTTCGGCAGGTACTTCTCGCCGTTCCAGGGGTTTTCCTTGTTGAACTGGCGATCGAACGAAAAGACGACGTCGTCGGCATTGAAATCACGCGTCGGCTTGAAGAAATCTGTCGTCTGGAACTTCACGCCCGGATGCAGGTGGAAAGTATAGACCAGGCCGTCGTCCGAAATCTCCCATTTGTCGGCGAGACCGGGCACAACTTCGGTGCCGCCATGCTTGAACTCGACCAGGCGCGAATAGACGGTGCGCGACGAGGCGTCGAAGTCGTTGCCGCCCGTCGTGGTACCCGGGTCGAAGTTGGCCGGCGAGGCCTCCGAGCAATAGACCAGCGTCTTGGCATTGGCCACACCGCCGAGGACGCTTGCAGCCAGCAACGCGGCTGCAAAAGTCAGTTTCTTTTTCATTGAGCACTCCCTGATGTTCTTCCAAGCCCCTCTATAGGCTCGCGAAGCGCGCATATAAGCACCGTTTTTCCGGCTTTGGAACACCCTGTTTGCCTACCCCACCGTAAGCAGAAAATATTTCTCGGTCTTTGACGAACTGCAGAAACAAATAGCAAAATCTGCTAATCACGGGATTGTTAACGACCGCATTTTTTCATTGATCGCAGCAATCGTAAGCCAAAAATCCACAAGCCTGGGTTTCGCCACCGACACGACAGGACGGCATTGCCGAGCCGGCGTCGCGGGAAGGATTTCGACGGCAAATCTTTGCCGTCCTGCCGCTGGGGCAAGACTTGCACGGCCGCCGATAGTCGCAATAGATAGATGACACGCTGGATTTTCCGGGATCCGCGACATCGCTGCAGCGGAGGACGCCTCACCACATCGAGGCGGCGCAGCATGGAGCAGGCAACAGAACGACTTAGGGAGGCTAGAGGTGGCGAAAGCAACAAAGTCAACGGCCCCGGCGAAAGCAAAAGCGGCGAAAGCTTCAAAACCGGCCGCCGCTGCCGCCAAGTCGAAAGCGCCACCGGCCAAAGCCACTCCCGCCGTCAAGCCAACGGCAACCTCGACGCCGGCGAAGGCAAGCGCCAAGCCGGCAGCGAAACCTGCGGTCAACCGCGCTGCGAAGACAGCACCCGCTGCAAAGCCCGCCCAGCCGCCAGCCGCCAAGACAGCCGCGGCGAAGCCCGCCTCGAAGCCGTCGACGGGCGTGGCCAAAAAACTGCCGAATACGCTGACGGCGCTTGCCGCGGGCTTGCCGGAAAAGCCATGGCTAAAAAGCTATTCGAAAGTCGTGCCGGCGGAGATCGGCGCCCTGCCCTACAGTTCGATCGGCGACTTCCTCGTCGGCGCCTGCAAGCAGTTTTCCGGCCAGCCGGCATACGTCTGCATGGGCAAGTCGATCTCCTATGCCGAACTCGAGCGGCAATCGGCCGCCTTCGGCGCCTATTTGCAATCGAAGGGCCTGCAGAAGGGCGAACGCGTGGCGCTGATGATGCCGAATGTGCTGCAATATCCGGTGGCGATGATGGCCGTGCTTCGCGCCGGCTATGTCGTGGTGAACATCAATCCGCTCTACACGCCACGCGAGCTCGAACATCAGCTCAAGGATTCCGGCGCGCAGGCGATCGTCATTCTGGAGAATTTCGCCAGCACCCTGGACGCGGTGATTGCCAGGACGGCGGTCAAGCATGTGGTGGTCGCGGCGATGGGCGACATGCTCGGCCTCAAGGGCACGATCGTCAACCTCGTCGTGCGCCGGGTGAAGAAGATGGTGCCGGCCTGGTCGCTGCCCGGCCATGTCAAGTTCAATGCGGCGGTGAAGGCCGGCGCCGGCATCGCCTTCAAGCCGGCCAAGATGGAAGCCAGCGACGTCGCCTTCCTGCAATATACAGGCGGCACCACGGGGATTTCCAAAGGTGCTGTGCTGCTGCACTCCAATGTGCTGTCCAATGTCGCGCAGAACACGCTGTGGCTGCAGGACGCCTATGCGATCAAGCCGAAACCGGCGCATCTCAACTTCATTTGCGCACTGCCGCTCTACCATATCTTCGCGCTGACGGTGAACGCGCTGATGGGCATGCAGCAGGGCGCCCAGAACGTGCTCGTTCCCAACCCGCGCGACATTCCCGGCTTCGTCAAGGAGCTGCAGAAATACCCGATGCACATTTTCCCCGGCCTCAACACGCTGTTCAACGCGCTGCTCAACAACGAGGATTTCCGCAAGCTCGACTTCAAGCCGCTGATCATGACGCTGGGTGGTGGCATGGCGGTGCAGAAGGGGGTTGCCGAGCGCTGGAAGGCGCTGACCGGCAATTCGATCACCGAGGGCTACGGGCTGTCGGAGACCTCGCCGGTGGCGACCGCCAACAAGTTCAGCGACAGCAATTTCACCGGCACGATCGGCCTGCCGCTGCCGTCGACCGAGATCGTCATCCGCGACGATGACGGCAACAACCTGCCGCTCGGCGAGGTCGGCGAGATCTGCATTCGCGGGCCGCAGGTCATGGCCGGTTACTGGAACCGGCCGGACGAGACCGCCAAGGTGATGACCAAGGACGGGTTTTTCAAATCCGGCGACATGGGCTTCATGGACGAGCGCGGCTACACCAAGATCGTCGACCGCAAGAAGGACATGATCCTGGTCTCCGGCTTCAACGTCTATCCCAACGAACTCGAGGAAGTCGTCGCCCAGCATCCGGGCGTGCTCGAAGTGGCGGCGGTCGGCGTGCCGGACGAGCATTCGGGCGAGGTGCCGAAGCTGTTCGTGGTCAAGAAGGACCCGGCGCTGACCGTCGAGGCACTGACCGCCTATTGCCGCGAGAACCTGACCGGCTACAAGCGACCCAAATACATCGAGTTCAGGACCGAGCTGCCGAAGACGCCGGTGGGCAAGATTTTGCGCCGGGCGCTGCGGGAATAGTTTGAACGGCGAGCCTGGCGACGGCGGGATGGCGGACGATAGTCGGCGTCCCGATGCAGTAGTGTTCATCAAGGCGAACCTGCGGCTTGCGCCCGTTCCCGCCCTTCGTGAAATCCAGCTCTATACGGCTCATCCCGGCAGCGGCCTGAGGCGGCTTGTCGAGTGGCGAGCTCATGGACCGGAAGACGGCAGCCAAACCAAGGAGCACGAAGCTGAGCCGCAGCCGCCCTACTGGGCCTATGCCTGGGCCGGCGGCGCCGTGCTTGCGCGCTATATACTCGACCATCCGCAAAGCGTGGCCGGCCGCCGCGTGCTCGACCTCGGCGCCGGCTCGGGCCTTGTCGGCATCGCCGCCGCCAAGGCCGGCGCCAGCGCGGTGATCGCGGCCGAGATCGACCGCAACGGCGTCGCCGCGATCGGCATCAATGCCGCGGCCAACGGCGTCGAGATCACCATTGTCGACAAGGACATCACCACAGGCCCGCCGCCGGCCGTCGACCTCGTGCTTGCCGGCGACGTGTTCTACGGCCGCGAGGTTGCTCTGCGGGTGATCCCGTTCCTCGACCGCTGCCTGGCAGCCGGCATCGAGGTGCTGGTCGGCGATCCCCGCCGCGCCGACCTGCCGCTAGCCCGGCTGCGGTTGCTGGCCGAATATCAGGTGCTGGATTTCGGCGACGTGAGGGGTGCTGTGACCAGGCCGAGCGGGGTGTTTTCGTTCGAGCAGGAAGACTGCTAGCTAGCGCCAGGATCAAAAACAGATCAGTCGAAATGAGTGAGTTCGCCCCCATCTCTGCCGTTCATGGCCGGAGGCCGCACGCCGCCGCTGATAACTCGGATTCCGACTGCGATCTTTACGGTTTCGCGAGGTGGTTCCTGTACCAGTGTGCGCTGTGTCGATCCCGACGCCCTCGCCGCCGTCTTCGGCCCGGGCTATGTCATGAACCGGAGCCCGGCCTTGGCAATTGCTTTCGGGGCCATACTATAGAGGGGGCAGTCGGATGACCAAGAGAGCGAAGATCATCTCCTACGCCGTGGTTCTGGTGGTTCTCGCCTTCTCCAGCTGGCGGCTCATATTGCTTGTCACAACCGGCCGATGGAAAGGCAGGTTCACTAGCTGGAGGACATGCGAGGCCTTTTGGTGCTATTCGACTGGCATTTTGCTCTGGGCGGGCTCGGTCGCGTTCTGTCTCTTTGTGCTCTACCTGCTGCGCCACCATGAGAAATACGTTGCGAAGCTCTATCACCAATACCGTGAATTCAAAGAAACCTTCGACAAGCATTCGGAGCGCGGACGCCGCCGCTAGGGGAACCGGGAAAGCGTTGAGCTACTGAAGACTGCTTCTTCTTTAACCAATCCGAAATCGGCCGTTCCGCTTTCCACCAATCTCGGCCATTGGCGGGAAAGCCCAGCTGACTTTCGCCTTGCCCTAACTTCCCCCGTCAGATCGCCTCCTTGACCCGCGCCGACAGAAAGTCCGGCAGGTCGGCAACAGAATCGAGAACGACATCGGCGATCGAGGACAGCGATTCACGCGTGCCGGTGCCGGAGAGCACGCCGACCGCCTGGCCGCAGCCGCCGGCACGCGCCATCTCCAGGTCGTGGCGGTTGTCGCCGACCATGGCGATCTCTGACGGCCTCAGCCCGGTCAGGTCGCAAAAGGCGACGATCGTGTCCGGCGCCGGTTTCGGATTGGCGACCGCGTCATAGCCATAGGCGGCGGTGAACAGCTGGGCGACGCCGAGCGTGACCATGGTCTTTTCGGCACCGGCGGTCGAATCGTTGGTGGCGACGCCGAGCCGGTAGGCACGCTTGTGCAGAGCCGTCAGCGCCGCGACGACGCCGGGCAAGGCCACCGCCATCGACGAGCCTTGCACCGAGGTGATCTCGTTGAAGCGGGCGACGGCCAGCATCTGGTCCTCGTCGGACAGGCGCGGGAACCACAGTTCGACGACATCCATATTGGTGCCCGAGGCGAAGATGGAATCCGGCTTGAAGCGCTTGGCGACAAAATCGAAGCCCGCCGCTGAAAGCAGCCTGTCGGCTTTCCAGCGATCGCCCTCGGCGGCATCCATGGCCATGAAATCGGCGATGCCGAGCCAGGTCGCGTTGAAATCGACAAGCGTGCCGTCCTTGTCGAACAAGATGCCCTTGATGTCGGCCGGATTTTTCATTGAGCCCCCCGCAGTTGCTGGATGCGCGCCACCAGCCCGGCGGTCGATGCGTCGCGCTTGTCGGCGCTCTCCTTGCCTTCCACGACTGGCAACAGGCCGGTCGCCAGCTCCTTGCCGAGCTCGACGCCCCATTGGTCGAAGGAATTGATGTTGAACAGAGTGCCTTCGACGAAGACGCGGTGCTCGTAAAGCGCGATCAGCCGGCCGAAGGTGCGCGGGTCGAGCTTGCGGTAGAGGATCGTCACCGATGGGCGGTTGCCGGAGAAGACGCGGTGCGGGGCTATTCTGTCGACATCGGCCGGCTTCATGCCCTTGGCCAGCATCTGCGCGCGCGCCTCGTCCAGCGTGCGGCCCTTCATCAACGCTTCCGATTGGGCCAGGCAATTGGCAAGCAGTAGATCGTGCTGGTGCTTGAGATCAGGCTCATGGCCGACGGCAGCGGCAAGGAACTCGACCGGGATGAAATCGGTGCCCTGGTGCAGCAGCTGGAAGAAGGCGTGCTGGCCATTGGTGCCGGGCTCGCCCCAGACCAGCGGTCCGGTCGGCGTCGTCACCGGCGTGCCGTCGAGGGTGACGCCCTTGCCGTTCGATTCCATGTCGAGCTGCTGTAGATAGGCCGGCAACCTGGACAGTCGCTGGTCATAGGGGATGACGGCACGCGCCGGATAACCGCAGATCACGCGATGCCACCAGCCGACCAGCCCAAGCAGCGCAGGCAGGTTCTTCTGCAGGGGTGCGGTGCGGAAGTGCTCGTCCATCTCATGCGCGCCGCCCAGGAAGGCGCGGAAATTGCGCGGGCCGATGGCGATCATCACCGGCAGGCCGATGGCGCCCCACAGCGAATAGCGGCCGCCGACCCAGTCCCAGAAGCCGAACACGCGATCCGCTTCGATGCCGAACTTGGAAACCAGGTCGAGCGCGGTCGAGACGGCGGCGAAATGCTTGCCGACGGCTTCCTTGCCGAGCGCCTTCTGCACCCATTCGCGCGCCGTCTCGGCATTGGTCATCGTCTCGACCGTGGTGAAGGTCTTCGAGGCGATGATGAACAGGGTGGTTTCGGCCGACAGGCCCTTCAGCGTGTCGTGGATATGGGCGCCGTCGATGTTGGAGACGTAGTGCGCGCGCGGGCCGTCGTGATAGGGCGCCAGCGCCAGCGTCGCCATGGCCGGGCCGAGATCGGAGCCGCCAATGCCGATGTTGACGATATCGGTGATTTTCTTGCCGGTGGCGCCGGCGGCCTTGCCGGAGCGAATGGCATCGGCGAAAGCGCCCATGGCGTCGAGCACGGACAGCACATCCGCCTTGACGTCCTGGCCGTCGACCGTGACGCCCTTGCCCGCGAGGTTGCGTAGCGCCGTGTGCAGCACGGCGCGGTCTTCGGTGATGTTGATCTTCTTGCCGGAAAACATTGCGGCCCGGCGACCTTCGAGATCGGCGGCGGCGGCGAGCTTCTCGAGCAGTTCCATCGTGCGCCGGTCGACCGCGCATTTCGACCAGTCGAGCAAAAGGTCGCCGTCGCTGGCCGAAAATGTCTCGAAGCGCTTGGGGTCGGCGGCAAAAGCCTCGCGCATCGTGCCCGATGCCGCCGCGCGCGCAGCACGCAAGGCGACAAGCTGTTTGTCGAAGGAGGAATGATCCACTGCCGGCTCCTGATAGTTTTTTCACGACATCTTATCAGACCGGATGTTTCCGGCGCGTGTCGTCGGGGTGACGTTATCGAGCCGAATTCCGCATGTTTCAATGCGTGGGGATGACGCAGTGCAGCATAGTGCGATGTGATGGAGCTATGACGCTGCGCGCCGCCCTGGATGATTTGATGGGAGTAGCGACGACGCTTCGCATCGCGCGGGCGTCCGCGCTGCGGGATGACGCAAGCGTCACCCGGGGATGCGACGACGCTGCGCGTCGCGCATAGATCACTGGCATAAATCCCAGCGATCAGAAAAATTGATTGGCGCAACCCCTTGTGCCACGGTTACCTTCCGCTGGTCCAGCCAAGCAAAAAAGACTGGCCATCGAGGAACACCTTCCATGCCACAGCGTAACGACACGGCCATATGGTCCGGCCTGTTCCGGATTTCGGCGGAATCGGGCCAGACCCTGCAGGCGCAGATCCGTCAGGCGATCGTCGCCGCCATTCTCGACCGGCAGATCGCCGCTTCGATGCCGCTTCCGTCCTGCCGCATCCTGGCTGAAAAACTCGGCGTCGCGCGCGGCACTGTGGTGCTGGCGTTCCAGCAATTGGTCGACCAAGGTTTCCTGGTGGCGCGCGAACGGCGCGGCCATTTCGTCAATCCGGATGTGCTGGCCACCCCCGCCAAGCCGCACCAGAAGGCGCCCGACCAGCAGAACGAGATCGACTGGAAGGCACGCCGGCAGATCGCCGCCAGCGACATGCCGCCACCGGCCAAGCACGACAACTGGATCAAGTCCTCCTACCCCTTCGTCTACGGCCAGTTCGACCCGGCGCTGTTCCCGACAGCCGAATGGCGCGAGTGCAACCGCATGGCGCTGGCCGTGCTCGAAATCCGCAACTGGGCCTCCGACATGGTCGATCGTGACGATCCGCTCTTGATCGAGCAGATCCAGGCGCGGCTGTTGCCGCGGCGCGGCATCTTCGCCAATCCGGACGAGATCATCGTCACGCTGGGCGCCCAGAACGCGCTCTATATGCTGGCGACACTGCTGATGACAAAGGGCTCCAAGGTCGCGATGGAAGACCCGGGATACCCCGACGCGCGCTCGATCTTCCGCTTGGCAGGCGCGGAAATCCAGCCGGTTCCGGTCGATCAGTCCGGCATCGTCACCTCGTCCATTCCCAACGATTCCGGCTTTGTCTTCGTCACCCCCAGCCACCACTGCCCGACCATGGTGCCGCTGTCGGCGGAGCGGCGGCAGGACCTTCTGGCGCGCGCCAACCGCCACAACCAGATCATCATCGAGGACGGCTATGACAGCCAGCTTCTCGACGAGGCGCCGCAGCAGGCGCTGAAGAGCCTCGATCGCTCGGGTCGCGTCGTCTATGTCGGCTCGATGTCGAAGACGCTGGCTCCGGGCCTGCGGCTTGGCTACATCGTCGCTTCGGCTGGACTAATCTCCGAGCTCAGGGCGCTGCGTCGCTTCATGCTCAGGCACCCGCCGGCCAACAACCAGCGCGCGGTCGCGCTGTTCCTGTCGCTCGGCCATCACGAAGCCCTGGTGCGGCGGCTGTCGTCGGCCTTCGACGAGCGGCGCAAGCGTCTGGTCCATGCGATTTCCGCATTCCTGCCGGAATGGCGCTCGACCGATTCGGCCGGCGGCACATCGCTCTGGCTGGAAGGCCCGCGCGGCACCGATTCACGTGGACTGGCCGAGGCCGCGGCCTCGCGCAGCGTCATCATCGAGCCGGGCGATCGCTTCTTCGATCGCACCGAAAAGCCGTCGCGTTTCATGCGCTTGGGCATTTCCTCGATCGCACTGCAGCACATCGAGCCGGGTATTCGCGAGCTCGCGACCGCAGCCGGACGCAGGCCCGCTGCAGCCTGATTTGCCTGTGCCGGGGCTTTGAACAGCCCGGCCCTTGGCATGATCACCAACATTCTGCATTAGCTCTCTGGCATACTCGGCTGCGTTGACTGGCCCATAGGCTGGGCCAATGGCAACGGCATAGTCGGCTGACAGAGGGACGAAGCAGGCCGACGGTGGACCAATCACCGCGTCGTGTTTCGCAAGCTAAAGGTGGAGTGCCCCCCATGTCAGCGGCTGTTGAGCAGCAGGATGCGGCTCTTAAGGATGCGGCTCCTAAAGATACATCAGCCGACCAGCGTTCGCGACGATCCGGCGGGCGCGAAGCGCGCCGCGCCATGCGGGCAGCACCTTTGGCCGACGACATCAGGCCGGTACGTGCCGGGCTTGAAGGCGGCAGTTACGGCCCGCTCAACCGGAACGACCAGGAGCGCATCCATGAAGCGGTGCTGACGCTGCTGGAGACCGTCGGCTTCGCCAATGCCATTCCCTCCTGCGTCGAGGCGCTGACCGGGGTCGGCGCCGTTTACGGCGATGACGGCCGCGTCCGTTTCCCACGCGGGCTTGTGATGGACACGATCAGACGAGCCGCGCGAAATTTTACGCTGCACGGCCAGGACCCCAGGCATGACATGCTGATCCAGGGCAAGCGCGTGCATTACGGCACGGCGGGTGCGGCGGTGCATCTGGTCGATGTCGAAAAGCGCGAATACCGCGAGTCGCTGGTGCAGGACATTTATGATGCCGCTCGCCTCGTCGAAGGGCTCGACAACATCCATTTCTTCCAGCGGCCGATGGTGCCGCGCGACATTCCCGATCCGCTCGAAATGGACTTCAACACGCTCTACGCCTGCGTGATGGGCACGTCGAAGCATGTCGGCACCTCGTTCACGGTGCGCGAGAACGTGCAGCCGGCGCTGGAAATGCTTTATGCGATCGCCGGCGGCGAGGAGAACTTTCGCGCCCGGCCGTTCGTGTCAAACTCCAATTGCTTCGTCGTGCCGCCGATGAAGTTTGCCGAGGACGCCTGCGGCGTGCTCGAAGCCTGTGTCGACGGCGGCATCCCGATCCTGCTTCTATCGGCCGGCCAGGCCGGCGCCACCGCTCCCGCGGCGATTGCCGGCGCTGTGGTGCAAGCGGTGGCCGAAGTGCTGGTCGGCCTCATCTACGTCAACGCCATCAAGCCCGGGCATCCGGCGATCTTCGGCACCTGGCCGTTCGTCTCCGACCTGAGGACCGGCGCCATGTCGGGCGGCTCGGCCGAGCAGGCAGTACTGACTTCGGCCTGCGCGCAGATGGCGCAGTTCTACGACCTGCCGGGCGGCTCGGCCGCCGGCATGACGGATTCGAAACTGCCCGACATCCAGTCCGGCTATGAAAAGGGGATCACCGACGTGATGGCCGGTCTTGCCGGCCTCAATCTGGTCTATGAATCGGCGGGCATGCACGCCTCGCTGCTCGGCTTTTGCCTGGAGAGCCTGATCATAGACAATGACATGCTGGGCCACTGCCTGCGCTGCGTGCGGGGCATCGAAGTGACCGACGAAGCGCTGTCGATCGACACCATCACCGAAGTCTGCATGAATGGCCCAGGCCACTATCTCGGCAACGAGCAGACGCTGCGCCTGATGCAGACCGAGTATTTTTATCCGGCCGTCGGCGACCGCTTTTCGCCCAAGGAATGGAACGAGAAGGGCCGGCCCGACATCTTGCAGCGGGCGATCATCGAAAAGAAGCGCGTGCTTGCCGAGCGCTTCCCGCGCCATGTGCCGAAGCTGCTAGACGACAAATTGCGCGCCCGCTTCGGCGAGATGATCAAGCTGCCACGCAGCGGCATGGGCGGGTAAGCTTCACCTTACGAAGGTCAGTCCGCACTTAGCCCAAAGCGCTCGACGACTTCGGCGCTGATCAGCTTGCCATGCAGCGCCATCAGCACGATCTGGGCATCCAGGCTGTCGCCGGTTTCAAGCGCTGCCTCGATGCGGCGCTCAGCGTCCAGCCCCCGCTCCGGCCCATTGGCCTGCTCAAAGGTTTGTGGGCCTGCGATGCAATAACCAAACAGCTGCGCCACGGACCGATAAGCCTCTGGCGGGGGCTCGTCCGGCCAGTGATCCTTCATCAGATTGACGATGGTGAGCTTTACTCCCTCTGGCACCAGTGCCGGGTGAAGGTCGGCGCCGCGCAGCGCGTTGTCCAGTTCCCGCAAGTCACCCGAGCGGCCGAACATGCCGAGGAAACCGAGGGAAGAGCGCCGTTTAGTCACGTTGATACTTTCCGTCCGATAGCCGACCACTCATATGGGAATGTAGGATCGTTTTTCATCGCCTTTCCGGAGTCTCAGGCAAACCAGGCGTCGAGCCCGAATTCCCGCTGCAACAGGTCTTCCGCACTTTCCAGCGCGCCCTCGATCCAGCCGTGATTGTTGGACCACGCTTCGCCACAGACATGAATGCCCGGAGCGAGCGTATGGCTCGCCAGTTTTATACCGGAGATATCTATGCCACGGTCCCAGACATGCGACGCGCCGCCATAGGCCGGCGCACCCCAATCCTGCGCAAACCCGCCGATGGGTTTCGAGATGGCGCCGTGTTTGCCATGGACTTCGACCATCTGGCCGTGAAAGGCCTCGAGCGCGGAATGTCCCTCGGCCAAAACCGCAAAGCCGTGGCGCCGAGCGAGCTCAGGCAGCAGTGAGCGCCAGAATACCATGTGCTTGCCATCGCAATAGGCCATGGCGACGCTCCGACGAATCGTCGCGTCGCGAGCGTCCGCTTTTGTGAACTGCCATATCTGGCGAGCCGGCAGATCGGTCACGCTGTGGCCGGCCGCGATGCCGTTTCGAGCCCACCACGGGCTGGCATAGCAGGCGGCCAGCGTGAGCATCGGCCAGGGTTCCGGTGCCGGCAGATCGCTGGGCTGCTCGATGCCGGACTTTTCCAGCAGGGTCCGCAGGGGGCGGACCGGTAACGCCAGCACGACCTTGCGCGCCTCGACCGTCCCGCCCTGCCCCTCGACAGACAAGACCATCCCTTGCGCCGAGCGGGCGATGGCGGTCACGGTGTGATCGAGATGGACGGCGCCGCCGCTGACAGCGATCCGCCCGGCCATTCGCTCCGCAACCGGCTGGAACCCGCCATCGGGGGAACAATAGGAGCGGCCGCCGCTCAGCTCGCCGAGCGCAAGCCTGAACGTCTCGGCGGCGTTTGGTCCACGCAGGAGCAACGAATAGCCCACCGCGTCCTCGGCAAAAGCCATTTCCTCCGGGGTCAAGACCGTCGCCAGCACATCCCAAGTCGCCCAATCCGCCAGCTTGCGGCCGCGATAAACGAAGCCTGCGGCGCCGTTCCATTCGGCGCTGCCGAAGGCCTCCGAACCCGGCAGGATCAGTGCTGCCGCCTTTCGCAGCAGGCGGGACGGGCCTTTTTCCTGCAGCCGACGCGTCACGTCATAGGCAAACAGGCGGCGCGGCGCAAAGCGCGATATAGCGGCGTAGGGCAGGCTCCTACCGCGCAGATGGAGCCGGTTGGCGCCGGTGACGACGTCCATACCCGACAGCTTTACATCCAGCGTCGCCATGAGTTTTTTGAGCAGCCGATGTTGCGGCATCAGCATCATCGCGCCGAGATCGATGCCGAAGTTCGGCTCTCCGGGAAATGAGACCGTGGAGGCCCGACCGCCGACGCGACCGGCGGATTCGAAAACAGCGATCCTTGCGGGCTTTTCACTTTGGGACAAGCGCCACGCCAGGAAGAGACCGGCCATGCCCGCGCCGACAATAGCAATGTCGACCGGGGCAATGTCGATCGGGCTAGGCGGCAAGGATACGCCCGTGGCGGAAAACCATCATCATGGACGACTCTCTGGACCCCTCTTGATTTCGTGTCAAAAAACCCGAAACTGACGAGGACTGCAATGTCATACTGACAGGTGGGATCAGTTGGCGTGCGAGCAGTGATCTAAACGGGCAACGGGTCCCATGAAGAAACAGTATCACACACCAGTCATCCGCAAGGCAGGACGACTCTCCGGCATCACAGCCATCGCCGCTTCGTCCGGCCCGCCTCCACCCTGAGGCCGCCATCCAAACAAGCTTACGCCAAGGCTTTCATGCCGGCCCGATCAGGCCGGCATTTTCATATCAAGCGGGTGCTCAGTGGTTGTCCCTCGGCACGCCGCTGGTATGGGCGACGTCCTGGTATTTCACCGCCGGCTTCAGCACCATGCCCTCCGAGAACTGGTCGACCATGGAGCGCTGGATCTCCTGCCATGGCGTCTGATGCTTGGGATAATGATAGCCGCCATCGACCTGCAGTTCGGCACGGCGGCGCGTGATTTCCTCGTCGGTGACGAGGATGTTGGCAGTGCCTTTCCGTAAATCGATGCGCACACGGTCGCCGGTCTTGAGCAGCGCCAGGCCGCCGCCAATGGCGGCTTCCGGCGAAGCGTTGAGGATAGAGGGCGAGCCCGATGTGCCCGACTGGCGGCCATCGCCGATGCAGGCCAGCGCGTGAATGCCCTTCTTGATGAGATAGGCGGGCGGCTGCATGTTGACCACCTCGGCGCCGCCGGGATAGCCGATCGGGCCGGCCCCGCGCATGAACAGGATGGTGTGCTCGTCGATGCCTTGCGCCGGATCGTCGATGCGGGCGTGGTAGTCCTCCGGACCGTCAAAGACCATGGCGTTGCCTTCGAAGGCTTCCGGGTCGTTCGGGTTGGAGAGATAGCGCTCGCGGAATTCCGGCGAGATGCCGCTCATCTTCATGATTGCGGAATCGAACAGATTGCCGCTGAGATTGATGAAGCCGGCATTGGCCTTCAGCGGCTCGGCGACGGTGCGGATGACGTCGGTGTTCTCGTTGGCGACACCCTTGCAATTGTCACCGATAGTCTTGCCATTGACGGTCATCGCTTCGGGATAAGGCAGCAGCTTGGCCTTCATCAACTCGGCCACCACAGCCGGCACGCCGCCGGCATGGTGATAGTCTTCGCCGAGATATTCGCCCGATGGCTGCAGATTGACGATGAGCGGCACATGGAGGCCGACCGTCTGCCAGTCGTCATTGGTGAGCGGCACGCCGAGATGACGGGCAATCGCGTTGAGGTGGATCGGGGCATTGGTCGAGCCGCCAATCGCCGAATTGACGACAATGGCGTTCTCGAAGGCCTTGCGCGTCATGATGTCGGACGGCTTCAGATCCTCATGCACCATCTCGACGATGCGCTTGCCGGTCTCATAGGAGATCTGGCCGCGCTCGCGGTAGGGTGCGGGAATGGCGGCCGAACCCGGCAATTGCATGCCGAGCGCCTCTGCCAGCGAGTTCATCGTGGTGGCGGTGCCCATGGTGTTGCAGTAGCCGGTCGACGGCGCCGATGAGGCGACGATGTCCATGAACTCGTCATAGTCAATCTCGCCGGCGGAGAGCCGCTGGCGCGATTCCCAGACGATGGTGCCGGATCCCGTGCGCTTGCCTTTGTGCCAGCCATTGAGCATCGGTCCGACCGAAAGTGCTATGGCCGGAATATTGACGGTGGCCGCCGCCATCAGCAGCGCCGGCGTGGTTTTGTCGCAGCCGATGGTCAGTACGACGCCGTCGAGCGGATAGCCGTAAAGCACTTCGACCAGGCCGAGATAGGCAAGGTTGCGGTCCAGTGCCGCGGTCGGGCGCTTGCCGGTCTCCTGGATCGGATGGCACGGGAATTCGAAGGGGATGCCGCCCATCGAGACGATGCCTTCGCGCACGCGCTTGGCGAGTTCGATATGATGGCGGTTGCATGGCGACAGATCCGAGCCGGTCTGGGCGATGCCGATCAGCGGCTTGCCCGACATCAGCTCGGCCCGCGTCAGGCCGTAGTTCAGGTAGCGCTCGAGGTAGAGCGCGGTCATGCCTGGATTGTCGGGATTGTCGAACCACTCCTGCGAGCGAAACTTCTTCTTTCCGGTGGGGGCGCCTGCCATCATGGTCTCCGTATTTGTAAGACAAATCGATATGGCAACGCGCGGAAGCAGGCAAGAGGGCGCACCGTCGCAACCGGACTTTGGTGCGATAGACACAGACCAGACCGTGCGTTAGGCCTTCGAAGTCTGTCCGGGAGGTGTCGATGGCTTTGGTGATCGAAGGCGAGGAACGCATTGCCGCCCCCCTGCAGAAAGTGTGGGACGCGCTGAACGATCCGAAGGTTTTGCAGGCGACCATTCCCGGCTGCCAGCACCTGGAGATGAAATCGCCGACCGAAATGGCGGCGACGGTGGTGTTGAAGATCGGACCGATCAAGGCGACATTCAACGGCGAGGTGACGTTGAAGAACCTGAAGCCGCCGCACTCCTACACCATCCAGGGCGAGGGCAAGGGCGGTATTGCCGGCTTCGCCAAGGGTGGCGCCGACGTGACGCTGACGGCGGACGGGCCGGATGCGACGGTCCTCAAATACGCGGCCAAGGCCGAAGTCGGCGGCAAGATCGCCCAACTCGGCAGCCGGCTGATCGAATCGACTTCGAAGAAGCTGGCCGGGCAGTTTTTTTCAAGCTTTGGCGAGAAGGTGGGCTCCCCTCCCCCTTGAGGGGAGGGTGCCTCGTTGTCCGAACCGGATAGATAGGTAACAGAATGGACCGATAGCATGGGTGACAGTTTTCTCCTTCGCCGGGAGGACCGGCGATGGTTTGGCGAGAGACTGGCATCATGGACGAGCGGCTACGGTTTGTTGTGGAGTGTCTTGCTGGGGATGAGACGATGGTTGCGCTTTGTGCGGCCTACGGGACCTCACGCAAGAACGGCTACAAATGGCTCGGACGTTATCGGGAGTTCGGCCCGGAAGGTTTGCACGACCTGCCGCGAGCCCCGCTCAATCATGGCCGGGCGACAGCTCAGGATCTGGTTGAGCGGATTGT